>NZ_JALAYA010000023.1:32084-32236 GCF_026796395.1 Bacillus sp. T17B1 | reverse complement strand
TACATGCCGGGTGATGACCTTTTGACGGTTCTTTGATCTTGTGCATTGTTCAAGCAATGGGCACGCGAAACAGGTTTCAGGATTTGATTTATATGACCGGTAGCCTTTTCGGTCAGTTGTTGAGTATGTAAGTGTTTGCTGGTTCGGGCAAA
>NZ_JALAYA010000023.1:31798-32000 GCF_026796395.1 Bacillus sp. T17B1 | reverse complement strand
GGTGATATCGTCTATGGGCAATAACGCCAAAAATATGGCGGGCAGCTAATCCTTTACAGATCGGAGTCGTCAAATAACCAGAATCAAGAGCGACGGCTTCTACTTCAAAATCAAATCTTGCAATTTGGTGATCTAATCGGTCAAGATAGGGCACAGAATCATGGACATTTCCAGGCGTGACATAGGCGTCGGTGATAATGTT
>NZ_JALAYA010000023.1:0-31747 GCF_026796395.1 Bacillus sp. T17B1 | reverse complement strand
TTTTTCCGTGCTCCTCCCGATCTTCTTGAATGGCTTCATTTAAATCTTTGATATAGTTTTGTGTATCCTGTTCAATCGTTTTTCTTGTGTATTTGTGCTTGTTGGCATTGGCTTTCAGATGAGTTGAATCAGTGAAAAGGACACGTCCGCCCACCATATCATGATTGATGGCCTGAAGAACGATCTCATCAAAAATGTCTTGGAAAATCGTTGTATCTTTAAAGCGTGTGCGTCTGTTCCAGCTGATGGTGGAGTGGTGCGGAACTGGGTCATTGATATTCAGGCCCAAAAACCATCTGTACGCCATATTGTAGTAAATTTCTTTTTCAAGCTGTCTTTCTGAACGGATACCGTAGAGGTAGCCGATAAACATCATTTTGAATAAAATCAGCGGATCGAGTGAGGGGCGACCTTTGTTTTCGCTGTAGTAAGGCTTAACCTTTTCAATGATAAAAGAGAAGTCAATGTGTTTATCAATTTTTCGAAGCAAATGATCCTCTTCGACGAGTTGATCAAGCAGAACAAATTCGGCTGCGTTTTGAGAAGAATTTCTTGTGTGGAACATGAGANNAGTCTTTCTTTTATTTTATTACAAAAGAATGGATATTTTAAGGAAAAATAAAGGCTGTCGAGATTTTCTCGACAGCCTGAATCCTTATACAAGATAATGTATAAGGATTTTTTTGTTTCAGAAGGAATTTCTCGAATTATAGCGAATACGTATAGTAAGGGACTGAACTCTTATTATATGTAAGGGTTTTCATTATTTTTTTATAAAAATCCTATATACGAGGTAGATATGATGAGATTATCGTTTAACGAAGAAGAAGTTGAGCGTGCGATGAATTTGTACAGAGTTTTTGCAAGGGCTTTCAAAAGTGTGTCTGAACATAGTATCCGTGATAGCAAAGAGCACGGCTTTAATCCCACTGAATTTGCTGTACTAGAGCTCCTGTACACAAGAGGCCCGCAAAAACTACAGCAAATTGGGTCGAGACTTCTGCTTGTGAGCGGAAACGTCACATATGTCATTGACAAATTAGAAAGAAACGGATTTTTAGTACGGGAGCAGGATCCGAAAGATAAACGCTCCGTCTATGCGCATTTAACTGACAAGGGAAATGAGTATTTGGATAAGATTTATCCGATTCATGCACTGCGTATTGCAAGAGCGTTTTCAGGCCTTTCGCCTGATGAACAGGACCAGTTGATCCTTCTGCTGAAGAAAGCAGGCATTCACAGTCAGCATTTGCTGTTTCGTTAACTATTTTACACTCTCTGTTCAGGGAGTGTTTTTTTATTTCATATCAATCTTTGTAAAACATCTACAATCTTCCGGTCAGATATTTCGCCAAGATATCTATTGACACATCTTTCATATTCTTTCATTTGTTTCGATTGAAAAAATGCCGCAATACGCTCCTCTGCTTTCTGCATGTCCCAGTTTCTCATATCTGTGACAAGCCTCCGTTCCATTAGAAGATTCAAATTCATTTCCTCCTGTCCCGGCAGCGCATGAAAAATAAATACCGGAAGCCGTTTCTGTAAGCATTCGCTAATGGTTACGCCTCCGGGTTTAGTCATGATGCCTGCCGCTTGATCGTATAAACGATTCATCTCTGCTTTGCTGTGAAGATAGGGAATCGCTTCAATAAAAGGGTGACGTAAACTTTTGACATAGCAGTAGAGCTTTTCGTTTCTGCCGCATAATATTTTGTATAAGATGTTTCCGCCTGGCGACAGATTCTGAACCCATTTTAAAATACCCCCGACTCCCATGCTGCCGCCTGTGATGATGATGGTGTATGGCGGATGATGCTGGCAGGTGTCTGTTGATTCCATTTCAAACATTGGGTGAACGGGAATGCCGGTCAAATATATGTTTTTCTGATCGATTCCTTCAGACATGAGCTGCTTCTTGACATCCATGATCGGCACAAAATGGTAATCAATATTCTCCCGCCCCCATAATTGATTCACAAAAAAATCAGTATATACATTCACAACCTTCATATTCGGATATTCCGGCTTTAGCCGGTTCAACAGATAAGAAGGCAGTGCGTGTGTGCAGAAGGCGATATCAGGCTGTTTTTCTTGTAAGATGTGTCTCATTTGTTGTGTGAACAGCCATTCGTATATGGCATAGCGTTTATCATTTTGATATTTTCCGCAGGCGAAGAGCCTGTAAATGCCGCTGTACGTTTTCGGGAAATATTGAATCCATTTTAAATACGCCTCAGAGGACAGTTTTTCTAACCGTCTATACGTATGTGAAAAGATATCCATTTTCTCAGCTGCCAGTCCTTGGGTCTTCAGTTCAGCCTGCAGGGCATCTGCAACATGGTGATGCCCGGTGGATATGCTTAAAAAAGGAAAAATGAGAATGTTCTTCATGATGGTCCTCCTTAAAAAATATGGCAACTATATTTTGGGGAGAACGTTCACAAAATATAAGGGTGTTTTTGATCATAAGGAAGGTGAAGAGATGAAAACTTGTTTCCTTTCTATTTGGAGAGTGGTTGACCCGATTTATTTCTTTTTTTCAAGACTCACCTTGATTGACAAAGATCAAAAAAGCGTCTTTCGGGTCAGGTTGACGAAGTACAAAGGACATCATGTCGTACTGAGTGACGGAACACATATAAGAAAAAATGATGTGCTCGTTAAAATCCATCTGCACAACATTAAGCTGGTCAGGGAGCTGCAAAGCATTGAAAGCGCAGTCAGAAAAGGGCTCATTATCTATCAAAAAGTATATCAATCGATGCCGATTCTCGTGGATTACATCAATAATCACAAAAAAAGTGACAAAATTAAAGGGATTGTGGGCATTACAATGCTTGACAAAGGTGTGGAAAGGCTCGGTTTTGATGTGGTCACCCCGGTCAACCCTATTTACAGGAGTTTTAAAAAGATCACGCATATACCCATTTTCTATCTCACTTCAAAGCAGATGACCTTGCGTCATTTACCGAATACATCCTATTTGTTTATTTCGAAAGAAAAGCTGCAGAAAACCTATCAAAAAAAAGACTGATGCCTTGGTCAGCACAGTCTTTCTTGATTATATCTGATGAAATGTCACTTCAGGACGGCTGCCGACACGGATATTTACACCGGTTTGTCCTAAGCCTTCGCTGATATAAAACGGTTTATCATGGTGATAATGAAGGCCTTTAACCATATTCATGCGCACAAGTTTGCCCATTTTCGCTAAATGGTACGGTTTTGGCCAGTGAATTTGCCCGCCGTGAAAATGGCCTGAAAGCAGGTAATCATAATGAACATCTTTCATATCCAGAATAATGTTTGGGTCGTGAGTTAATACAAGGTGGTAGCCGTTTTCAAGATTTTGATAAGAGCCGGTAATATTGCTGCGATTCGTGCTGTAATCATCAATGCCGATAATATTGACAAGCCCTGCAGCCGTCTCAATTTGAACATGTTCATTTTGAAGTGTGATACAGCCGTTTTCCTCTAAAACATGCTTCAATCTCTGAAAGTCCTTTTCTTTCAATACATAATCGTGGTTACCGAAAACCGCATACATTCCATATGCTGGATTCAGCTTTTGCAATGCTTTCAAGTAACCTGCCAGCTTCGGAATATTACGTTTCCGATCTAGAAAATCCCCGGTCAGGGCGATGATGTCCACAGGCTGATCTTTTATTAAATGATACAGCTCTTCAGCTGATACAGAAATGTTTTCTAAGTGGAGATCTGATAAATGAAGGATATTTAACTTTTTTCTGGCTGAACCGTCTTTTTGATCGATTGAAATGGTGTTGACCTTTACATCTTTTGTATTGCGGTTCGCTTTATATATAAATGGCACAGATACGAGTATGGCCAATGAAAGTAATATTGTAAACAAAATACATCCCCTCCCCTCCTATCAGTATAGTAAGTAATCAAGCCTCATGGATAGCGGGAATTAATGGGTAAGAGACAGGTCGAAAAACGGTTTGTCATCTGATGAATGTTTTGGAGAGGAAAAGGGATAATAAATTTTGACACATGTGGCAGATCATGCCGGATGCGGTGTCAGAATAACAAATGGATGTGTAAGCGATGTTACGATTAATGAGACAACACAAAAAAGAAACATATTATCTCTGGATCGCATTATTTCTCCTTTTGCTATATGTATCCCCGCTCTTTATTTTAAAGGAAGATGCCCATATTCGCGTGCACGATAATTTAGATTCGAATATCGCTTGGTACAAGGTACTGGCAGATAGCGGAGAAATCATCGGCAAGGTTGACGCGGCCATTCCGCAAATCATTAACGGGCTGCCTCGGGACGCCTTTGGCACTGAGTTGAGCGGAATTGTTTGGCTGCACGCGTTCTTTTCTTCCATGACCGCCTATGCAATAAGCCAGACGATTACAAGGGTTGTCGCTTTTTTTGGAATGTATATGCTGCTGAAGAAACATGTAATTCCGGAGCCAAAAGCGGCTTTTATCACAATTGGCGTATCGCTGGCATTTGCCTTAACACCTTTTTGGCCTTCAGGAATGCTGAGTACGCTTGGATATCCTTTGGCACTGTGGGCTTTTTTAAATATCCGAAAAGGGGATAGCTCTTGGAAAGAGTGGCTCACGCTCGGTTTGCTTCCTATATATTCAAGCTTTGTCTTAGGCTTCTTCTTTTTCTTGGCAGGAATGGCGTGCTTTTGGCTGTATGATGCTATCGCAAATAGAAGATGGAACCTGATTTTTTTAGGCAGTATTGCATTTATGACGAGTATTTATCTTTTCGTTGAATATCGGCTTGTCTATTCGATGTTGTTCTCGCACGCACCGATGCATCGGATTGAATTTATTTCATCAAGGCATGACGTTTGGCACTCTCTCCGTCTATCCGTTAAAAACTTTGTCTATGGCCATAATCATGTGATGACAGTTCATACCGTTGTCATCCTTCCGATCCTGCTGCTCGTATTTGCAGCTGTGCTGTTCAAGCGAAACCGGACAAAGTTAGAAAATGTTTATCTGTTTTTATGTGTGCTTAATTACGGACTGTCATTATGGTATGCATTTTGGTTCAACAAAATATGGGCGGTGCCAAAGCAGAAATTTGCCTTTTTAGCCGAATTTAATTTTGCCCGTTTTCATTTTCTGCGGCCGCTTGTCATATACGTAAGCTTTGCGCTTGCTTTATATCTCATTTGGCGGATGGGAAGAGGATGGAAATGGATTGTATATGCTGCAGTTGCTGCTCAGCTGATGGTGTTGGCGCCTTTTAATGAAGAATATACGTATGGCGTTCACTACAATGCGCCGACATTCCGGGAATTTTATGCATCCGAGCAATTCAAAGAGATTAAGGAATATATCGGGCGTCCTCAAGATTCGTACAGGGTGGCAAGCATCGGACTGCATCCGTCTATCGCCCAATATAACGGGTTTTACACGTTAGATACGTATAACAATCTGTACCCGCTCTCATATAAATATGAATTTAGGAAAATCATTGAAAAAGAGCTGGAAAAAAACGCTCGGCTGAAACAATATTTTGATGAATGGGGCAGCCGCTGCTATCTTTTCGTTGATGAACTCGGTAAACGATATGATTTTAAAAAGAATTCGAAGAAAACGATTAATAATCTTCAATTAAATACAGATGTATTTAAAAAAATGGGCGGGCGTTATATTTTTTCATCAGTTCCGATCAAGAATGCTGATCATAACCATCTTTCGCTCGTTAAGACGTTTGACCATAAAGATTCTGCCTGGCGCATTTATTTATATGAAACAAGATAAGGAGGATATCGATTGAAACAGCCACAGCCAGTATTAACCATCGTCGTTCCGTGTTTCAATGAAGAGGAAGTGTTTCAAGAGACAAGCCGTCAGCTGACAGAGGTTGTAGACAGCTTAATTGAAGAGAAGTTAATCAGTGAAGACAGTAAAATTCTGTTTGTCGATGATGGCAGCAAAGACCGTACATGGGCCTTGATTGCTATGGAGAGCATTAGAAATAAGAAGGTGACAGGCTTAAAATTAGCCTGCAATGTCGGACACCAAAAAGCGCTTTTAGCTGGACTGCATAAAGCGAAGAATAGGTCAGACTGCGTCATTTCGATTGATGCTGATCTTCAGGACGACATCTCTGTGATCCGGGATTTTTTGCTGAAATATCATGAGGGCTGCGAAATCGTTTATGGTGTCCGCCGCAGCAGAAAAACTGATACCTTTTTTAAGCGCACGACCGCTTTAGGCTTTTATCGCCTCATGAATAAGCTTGGGATTAAATTGATTTATAATCATGCTGATTTTCGTTTAATGAATAAAAGATCGCTTGAAGAGCTCGCTCGTTACCCGGAAGCGAATCTGTTTTTAAGAGGCATTGTTCCCATGATTGGCTTTAGATCAGCCGAAGTCTTGTATGACCGTAAAGAACGCTTTGCCGGCAAAACGAAATATCCGCTGAAAAAAATGCTATCATTCGCTTTTAACGGGATTACATCATTCAGTGTCGCACCGATTCGATTCTTTACGCTTTTAGGTTTTGTTTTATTTTTCTTCAGCGCTGTGGCAGGAGTTGGCGCGTTTATACAAAAGCTGCTAGGCCATACAAATGCAGGCTGGGCGTCGCTCATCATTTCCATTTGGTTTTTGGGCGGGCTGCAATTAATGGGAATCGGGATCGTCGGAGAGTATATTGGAACCATTTTTTCTGAGGTGAAAAGACGGCCGAAATATGCGATTGATATCGATTTATATAATGAGCCGCTAAGCCCGCTCCAGCGCCAGGAAAAAGAGCGGTTAGAAAAAAAGTACAGTTGAATGGAAAGAGCTGACTTATTTAGTCAGCTCTTTTAGCGTGCGGCAAACTTGCTTTTGAATACCCACGTATTTGAATGATAGGTAGCTAATGACTCAGGCGTCCTCTTGAACCCCACCTCCATTACATGTGATGAAAATCAGCTCTTTTTCTTCAACTGATGGAAAATGGCGTTAAGAGGTTCATCTTGCGGGTTGCGGTAAAAATCAAAAAATGGGCAGCCCTGTTTCTTAATCCGATCAACTACAGTATCAATCGTAAACATAGCGGGTGTTATGGAGGGCTGTACCTCGTGCCAATAGAGCGGTGCCGCGACAGTGCCAAGGTCATTCCCTCTTGTCGAATAAGGACAAATAATCGTTTTTCCTTCTGCATGCTGCAAATAATCAAGATACAATTTGCCGTGCCTGTTTTTAATCAAGCGTTCAGTAGTAAATAGCTCGGGAAATGCATTGGTGCAGTACTCAGCGATCAGCTGTGTAAACTGGCGTGTTTCCTCATACGTAAATGCCTCTGGGGACAAGGGAATATAAAGCTGGATGCCCTTGTTCCCGGAAAGCTTCGGGTACGATGTGATGCCAAAAGAGTCAAACAACCGCTTCAGCTCATTCGCAGCCTGCACGGCCATGAGGAAGTCGTCCCGTGAAGGCGGATCCAAATCAATGACAATCTCAGCCGGACGCCTGCTTTGAATGGTTTGAAAAGGGACATGAAACTCCAAAGCAAGCTGGTTGGCAAGCCATAATAAAGTGGACATATCCTCGCAGACAATATGTTCATGGCTTCCGTCATAGAAAGATCGAACGAAATCCGGCGCATAGTCCGGCTTATTTTTTTGAAAAAACGATTCACTCCTTGATCCATGCGGGTAGCGGATGACGGTGACAGCACGGTTTTTCAGAAATGGGAACAGGTAGTCACTGACTTCAATCATGTACTGAATAAAATCTTCTTTCGTTTTTTTATTCTTTTCAAATATGATTTTATCCAGGCTTGTGAACTGAAGCTTTGGATGTACCGGTTTGGAGTGGCGAATGACTTGTGTATATGTGCATTCGGTCCAGTCCATATGGAGTTCAAAACCGACAAACGATACCTCTCTCAATGTGCCTTGGAGAATCGTTAAGTATTGAACGGTTGCACAAATCGATGGTTCTAGCGTAAATTCCCCTGAAGATGTTTTATGTCCGTGTTGTTCCATAACCTCACGTATGGCGTTTTTTTCCTCATCACTCATTCCGTGTGAGACAGAGGCAATCGGTGTCATTACGCCGTTTTTTAACACAGACACCGTCAGAAATCCATTGTTTGGGTTAAACCCTGTTATAACAACATAAGCTTGTTTAAAGTTTTTATATTTGAGCCAATCGGACGACCGCTTTCTTTCAAGCCACTTGCTGTTTGTTTTCTTCGCTACGATTCCTTCTGCGTCATATTTCATAACCATTTCCCAAAGCGGATCAAAATGATCGTAGCAGGGGACATACTGAATCGTTTCCTTTGCATAAGGGTCTGGAGACGCAGGAAGCTTTGCCGCAGACATGAGATCGCACAGTGATTTTTTCCGGTCCAGATACGAAAGAGGCGATATATCTTCTCCGCGGCGCTCTAACAGATCAAAGGCGAGAAAACAGCACGGACGCGCGTTTGCCGATTCCTGGATCTTTTCTGGTCTTTTCAAACGTCCCCGCACCTGAATGTGTTCAAAATCTGAACGGCAAGGGTTCACCAAACATACAATTTCGCCATCAAGTGTCAGGGGAAGATCTTTTTCCATATGCTGAAAGGCTGTTTTGGCGAATTGCGTGATTTCAGGAAAGGTACTGTTAAGCTCCAAGCCATTTCTGCTGGTTAAGGTCACACCTGCTGAATGGATGCGGAGAATACAGCGGTACCCGTCATATTTTACTTCGTAGCGCCATTCTGCTCCTATTGGCGGTGAGGAAGTAAGGACGGGCTGCATGGTGAACGCCATGGGCTATGACGTGCCGGAGGCTTTTTTTCTAGTTGTTTTTTGTTTTTTATCTCCGGCTCCTTTCGATTCATCGGTTTGTGCTGGTGCTGCTGCCGGGGTTTCCCGGTTCGGCTTTCTGGTCCGGTCGATGCTGGCTTGCAGGGCGCTGACCAGGTCAATGACATCTTCACGAGGAGGCGCTTTATCAGGAGTAACGGCTGTTTCTTTATTTTCAAGCTTGTCTTTGACTCTTTGCAGCAGGGCGTGCCGGTACGTGTCCTCATATTTCTCCGGCTCAAACTCAGCCGTCAGCTCGTCTATTAATGTGATAGCTGTTTGCAGTTCCTTCTCGTTTACATTCGATTGATCCGGCACACCTGGGACATGGGCAGCGCTTCTGACCTCATCCGGATAATGGATAGACTCCATCACGATACAATTTTCATAAACGCGGAGAATGGCCAGCTGCTGCTTCGACCTGATTGTCATATTGGCGATGCCGATCTTTCCGGTTGAGCGCAGCGCCTCACGCAACAGGGTATAAGCTTTCGTGCCGTTATCCCCGGGTCCGACAAAGTAAGAGCGGTTAAAATAAATCGGGTCAATTTCCTGCAGCTGAACAAAATCAACAATCTCAACCGCTTTCTCCTCATGCTCCTGCTTTAAGCTTTTTAAATCTTCATCCGTCAGCACTACATATTTTCCTTTTACATATTCATATCCTTTTACTATTTCATCAGGACCGAGTGTTTTTTCGCAATTCGTGCAAGTCTTTTCGTATTTGATTGGCGCGTGATCCTCTTTATGAAGGCTGCGCAGCTTAATGTCTTTATCCTCTGTGGCCGCATAGAGCTTGATGGGGATATTTACCAACCCAAAACTGATTGATCCCTTCCACATTGTATGCATATTAATAAACCCCTTTTTTTCTTTAGTGTGAAGAGGGGGAGTACGATTCATGTGTAGTAACTTATGGGTAAAAAAATAGCCATCGCTGTTATTGCGACGGCTGTTCGAGAATTAATTGTTCGAGTTGTTCCGGCGGTATCGGCCTGCTAAAGAAGAAGCCCTGTAAATGGTCACAGCTCTTTTGGTAACGCAGCTGTTTTTGAGCTGAATTTTCCACCCCTTCAGCAATCACCTGCAGACAGCTGATGTCCCATGGCAATGATAGCCCCGGTAATTTGCTCTGATTTCGGATGGGCCTGAATATCGTCAATCAATGATTTGTCGATTTTCAGCCAGTGATTAAGGGAGCTGTGTCCCGTTCCGTCATAATCAATACTGATTCTGATGCCTAATTCCGTTAAAGAAGACAAAA
Organism: Bacillus sp. T17B1; assembly: GCF_026796395.1. Taxonomy (NCBI): domain Bacteria; kingdom Bacillati; phylum Bacillota; class Bacilli; order Caryophanales; family Bacillaceae; genus Bacillus; species Bacillus sp. T17B1. The sequence continues at coordinate 21,682 of NZ_JALAYA010000023.1, read as the reverse complement.
CCTTCTTGGAGTGATCGAGTCCAGAAAGAATATAACTGTGCCATTGTTCAAAGGATGCTCGCGACTCATCACTGCCGTTAAGTTACTGCTTTGTCATGTCCTTGCAAATGACATAAATGCTGTCCAGTTCTTGATTGACCTCAACGGGTATTAGCGTGATGTTTAAGTGAAACTGGCCCTTTTCAGTGATAAGATCGCTATCACTGTTAATGGCCTGTTTTTCTTTTTTTACTTGCTCAAAAAGGCGATTAATCTTCATTGACGTATAATGTCTCCAATCGTGCATGTTAAAACCAAATTTTCTGATCATGTCCTCACCAGCATGATTGGACGATATAATGTCTCCATCTAATGACAAAATAAAAATCGCGTCAATATTTTGGACGATTAAAGGCTGAAACCTCTGTTCGTTATCCTTTATGCGTTCGCTCTGTTTACTAAACTTTCGGTCCGCATGGGAACTGGATAATAATAGCGTTTGTATACAGATAACGATTAACGTAACAAAAATCGACCAATGAAACGTTTGTACCTCCATATGGCTTCCGAGCGGTCCCATGTCCTCGTGAAAAGATGCCGCGAGCATCCCTGTATATTGCATGCCTGAAATCCCAGTACCCATTACAATTGAACTGATGACCTTATAAAACATAAGATGATCAGAATGTTTTTTTAAGGCCAAGTCAAAGAATATTTTTAACGAGACGAAAGATGCCGCAATCGCAATGATAATAGAAACTGCAAAAAGGATCGGTTCGTACATAATCATTACCCGGGAAATGGAAGACATTCCGATAAAGTGCATAAATGCTATAGATGCCCCGAGCACAACTGATCCGGTAAGCAGTCTGTAATTCGCAAGAAAATCCCAGGTGACAAAATATAATGACACAAATGATCCGGAAACAGCTGCGCCAATTGATGCAATTAAAGGCATGAATTCATATTGCATCGGCATCTCCATATAGACGGCCATCATGCCTACAAAATGCATTGACCATATACCGAATCCCATTATAAGTGAGCCGCCGATCAGCCAAAATAAGCTTTTTAAGCCTGTATTGATAGTGACTTTCCTTGACAGTTCAAGGGAAATGTACGATGCTGCACAGGCAATAAAAATAGATAAACATATGAGCGTTATATTATATGTAACGTGTATTTCCAAATGGAGATTCCCCCCGTGTCCTGTGTTGCTGTCTTCTTGACTCTCATTATTATCGGCTGCTTAGTCTCAGAGTTTCAGCCTTTATGAAGAAATACGGTAGTATCTATTTTTAGTTCAGCTGACCGTGAAAAATGTGTTAAAATTATGTTGACGTTTGTCGAAAAACAAAATGCATTTTACATAAATATGGAAAAAGGGGAAGTGATGGCTATCGAAGAGCTGGTTATGTCATGGATAGAAGCATTTAAAAGCTTATCTTATTTTGGAATATTTCTAGCGCTCTGTATTGAGTTTATCCCTGCTGAAATTGTCCTGCCGCTTGCGGGCTATTGGGTATCTAAAGGTGATATGACACTTTTTGGCGCTGTTTTGGCAGGATCTCTTGGAGGAGTGGCAGGCCCGCTTACGCTGTATTGGATAGGCCGGTATGGAGGAAGGCCGTTTCTTGAACGTTTCGGGAAGTATCTCTTTATTAAGCCTGAAGCGCTTGATAAGTCTGATGAATTTTTCAAAAAGCATGGGGGATTTGTAGCCTTCAGCGGCCGTTTCTTGCCAGGCATTCGGACATTGATCTCTATACCGTGCGGAATTGCAAAAATGAACGTTTGGGTGTTTTCGTTTTATACGTTTATCGCCATGCTGCCGATTACATTTGTATATGTTTATCTCGGTGTGAAGCTCGGTGAAAATTGGAAGGAAGTCGGTTCTATACTCGATCAATATATGCTTCCAATCGGGATAGCGATTTTAGCACTGTTCCTGCTCTATTTGCTGCTAAAAAAGAGGAAGAAACGCACTCATACCGAACAATTATCTGTATTTTTTAAAAATAAACGTTGACAAAGTTTCGCGCTGCGCATATCATTGACGTATAATATCATATTTCTTGAAATCCCAAAGGGGAGTAGCGTCCGGAATGTTTTCCGGAAACAAAGTCGTCATTTCATGGATAGCGATATCCATCGGCTTTGTTGGCATGCCTGAATTCATGTCTAGCAAGACCTTTGCCTTATGTCGGCAAAGGTCTTTTTTGCATGGTCCGGCCGGCATAAGATCGGATGAAGAGAAAGAAAACAACTTTTTTGGGAGGGTATCATTTATGGATGCAGCATTATTATTAGAGTATGGTTGGGTTCTTCTCGTCTTGATCGGGCTGGAAGGGATTTTAGCTGCCGATAACGCGCTGGTTATGGCGGTAATGGTAAAACATTTGCCGGAGGAAAAACGAAAAAAGGCGTTATTTTATGGGTTGGCAGGGGCTTTTGTTCTGCGGTTTGGCTCTTTATTCGCGATTTCTTTTTTAGTCAACGTATGGCAGGTTCAAGCAATTGGCGCAATCTATTTGCTGTATATCTCAGCAAGCCATTTATTGAAAAGATATGTATTTAAGAAAAAAGACACGCATAAAGAGACAAAGCAAAGCGGTTTTTGGCCGACTGTTTTAAAAGTTGAATTGGCAGATATCGCGTTTGCGGTTGATTCCATCTTAGCGGCAGTCGCGTTGGCGGTTACTCTTCCTGGAACATCGCTTCCGAAAATCGGCGGACTTGACGGAGGACAATTTATCGTCATTTTGGCTGGAGGTATCATAGGCCTGGTAATTATGCGGTTTGCAGCTTCAATGTTTGTTAAGTTATTAAAGGAACGTCCAAGCCTAGAAACAGCAGCCTTTGTGATTGTCGGCTGGGTCGGAGTAAAGCTTGCTTTATATACGCTTGCCCATCATGACATAGCGGTTGTTTCTGAACACTTTATCCATTCTGGAACTTGGAAGCTCATCTTCTGGGGTGTCTTAGTGGCAATCGCGGTTTGCGGCTGGTTCATGTCAGGTGGAAAAAAACAGCCGGAGGGCGCACAAAACGAACAAAAAAACAGCAGCCGGGAACGGGCGTAATCTGAAGACTCTGCATAAAAAGCAGAGTCTTTTCATGTTTAAAACGTTTTCATGAACGAAATAAAATAACATTTTTATAACAGCTTTGTTACAAAAAACACGTGTAAAACCCCCTTAATTCTCTAGAAAGGCACGAAATCATGTATAGGACGCAGAATGGTTTGTCACAATTGAGACATTGGAAATCAATATTTCTTTTTCTCCTTTGCGAATCCCTATCAAATTAGCTATCATTAATGAGTAGTTATAGGGAGGAACTGAGGTGAAACCAGTGCTTAGCCTTTTGTTTAAATTGGGAAAAAAGAAGCAAACGCTTGAAAAAACTGTTGAAAGTATACAAAAAGGCAATAAAGATCTTCAAAATGAATTAATACAGCAATATAAGCCATTTATCGCAAAGACGGTTTCATCCGTTTGTAAACGATATATAGATGAAAAAGACGATGAGTTCAGTATCGGACTGATCGCTTTTAATGAAGCTATTGAAAAATACTCACCTGAAAAAGGCAATTCTCTGCTCGCATTTGCTGAGCTAATAATAAAAAGAAAAGTCATTGATTACATCAGAAAAGAAGCCAGAAGCGCACAAAATATAAATATCGATTTACAGGAAGGAGACGATCAGGAATCATCACAAAGCCTGATTGAAGCTGAGCTTTCCATTGATGAATACCGCCGCCAGATTGAGCAGGAGCAGAGGCGGGAGGAAATCCTCTATTTCCAAAAGCAGCTCAAAGATTATGATTTATCGTTTAAAGAACTGCTTGAAAACTCTCCAAAGCATGCGGACGCTAGGCAAAACGCCATAAAGGTGGCAATGACCCTGGTTGAACATGAAGAATTAGCCGCTATCCTGTATACAAAGAAACAGCTTCCGGTGAAACAGCTAGAACAGCTTGTCTCTGTCAGCCGTAAAACGATTGAGAGAAACAGAAAATATATTATTGCGATGTGTATTATCATTACGGGTGATTATATTTATTTAAAAGATTATCTTAAAGGGGTGCTGCACTCATGAGAAGAGGGATTATAGTAGAGAAAAATAGAAAATTCGTTACGTTGCTGACCCCTGACGGACAATTTTTAAAAGCCAAAAATGATCGCCGCAGCTATGAAATCGGAGAAGAAATTATGCTTCCGAGTGAATCACGCATGGGCAGAAGGGCCAGCTTTTTTGATTTTTTAAAACTGCGCCCTTTCAAAATGGGGATTGTTACGATGACTGCTATTATGCTTTTTATTTTTATAGTTCTCCCCGTTTTCTCTAATAATAAGGCCTATGCGTATATGACAATCGATATCAATCCAAGCTTTGAAATGGCGTTAAACAGCGATTACGAAGTGATTGAACTGACGCCTTTAAATGATGAGGGAAAGGAAGTCGTGAATGATATAGATGATTGGGAGAAGACTGATTTTAAAAAGGTGATTGACGATATTATAACCGACTGCAGTGAGCATGGGTATGTAAAGAAATCGAAAGAAATATTGATTTCCACTGTTTATGAAAATATGGAAGACAATACATATAAAAAAGCTGTGAAAAAACAGCTGAACGATGTGACGGAAAAATATAAAACGACATATCGCATGGAATCTCTCGAGTCAGATATGCAGACGAGGGAAAAAGCGAAAAAGAAAGGCGTTTCAACAGGCAGCTACATCAAATCAAATGAAAAAAAGGATAATAAAGAGCCAAAAGATGACTCCAGCAATCCATCCGGGGAAGAGGATCAAAAGAATGCCGGAAATGAGGATGAAAATATCGATTCACCTGACGCCCAGGACGGCAATGGAGATAATGAACAGCTGGATGATACGGATTCCGGAGACCAGAAAGAAGATAAAACAAATGAACAGACTGATGATAAAGACAAAGATCAAAATGTAAAGAAATCAGATGAAAACAAAAATGCCGAAAAAGATGGGGATCATGAGCAAACCCCAATACAAGATCCTCAAGATAAAGGAAATGAAGACAACCGCGCTAAAAAAGATCAAAGCCAATATCACAGAGACTGGAATAACGGTGAACAAGGCAGGAATCGTTCTTCGTCCAACAGGGATAACACTTCGGACCGCAGTAATCAAAACGGCTACAGCAGTGATAATAATTCAGCTCAAACAGAAGATTCGCCGAGTGCCCCCGGCGAATAAAGACCTGAATTTATTTAGTTGTGCCATTTAATTGTGATTGTGCTTGCTGTACCAGCCGCTTTGTCATTTCCCCGCCTACAGAGCCGTTAGCGCGTGCGACTGTATCAGAACCAAGGTTTACACCGAATTCTTGAGCCACTTCGAGTTTAAATTGGTCTAGTGCCTGCTCCACCCCTGGAACAACGAGTTTATTTCTGCTCGCCATCTTTTTCATCTCCTTTTTCAATACTTGACGCGTACTTAGTTTGAAATGTACGTGGTTTATTTATGCTGGCAATTGTTGTGGAGAATAAGAAACCCCCGGCCACTAAGCCGGGGGTGACGCAGACTATATAATGTCTTCTGTCATTTTATGTGCGGTTGCTTGAATATGGAAGGTCAAAATGGAGAGGACTGTAATGGCGATAATCTGTCTGATCTTCAGCCATTGGCTGTCATTCAGTTCTTCAAAATGGTGGCGTAGACGCTCTGTCTCCTGTTCGACGATCTCCTGCAGATTCGATTCTTTCATAGAAGGCGTGTCTTGGTGATGAACGGCATCAAGCACATATGCACAGCTTTCATAATAAGAAATTGGGCTGATGACATCGTCGGATCTGTCTGTAATTGTGTTAAAGGCCACTTTTAAAATAGCACGTATGTGTTCAAAGTCATAAATGGATTTTAAATCACGTACAATTAAAAGAATGACTGCCTGTTCAACTGAGTATTTTTTGCCCAATTCAGGGTGTCCGATCAAATCCTTAATATCACGCTTTACCCAGTTTTGAATTGCAGTGGACTTTAACGAAGTCAGCTCGCATAGGTTGCCAAGCTCTACGATTTCGTTTGTAGAGAGACCGTATTCTTTTTTCTGCTTTCTTCGTTCGTATCTTGTGAGAAATTCAGGAATTTCAAGATGGTTGGCTGCCTTTTCTGCTGACATGGTCGCTGATTGGACGAGAATGTCGAGCGGGCTTATTTCTCCTTGTCCTTTTAGAGAATAGAGCAGCCGCACCATATCGGTTCGAGTGAGTTTAAAAATGTTCATTGTTCACCTCTTTAAAACAATTTGACGCGAATATAGTTTATGTATGGGTTCTAAAGTGTTGCGTCAGCAATTACTAACATCATACGTCGAATTCCTTGCATTTTCAAACGGATGATTTATAATTTAAGTATACAGGTTCTTCTGAACTTAAAATAACGGAGGTTGTCATGGCGAAAAGAATTTTTCTATTTATTTTAACGAATATTTTGGTGCTTACAACAATCGGAATCGTTTTGTCTGTTTTAAGCTCGGTTACCGGGGTCGGGACGTACTTTACAGCTGATGGCGGTATCGACCTAATTGCGCTCTTTGTATTCAGTTTAGTCGTTGGTTTTGTCGGCTCCTTTATGTCTCTTGCGATGTCCAGATGGATGGCAAAGACGATGATGGGTGTCAGAGTGCTAAATCCGGAAAAACACACGCTCAGCTATGAGGAACAGCAATTGGTTGACCGTGTTCACCGATTAAGCCGCTCTGCCGGTTTAACGAAAATGCCCGAAGTCGGAATTTACCGTTCACCCGAAGTGAACGCGTTTGCAACTGGGCCGTCAAAACGCCGTTCCCTTGTGGCAGTGTCTTCAGGGCTGCTGGAGCAAATGGATGATGCCGCAGTTGAAGGGGTGCTTGCCCACGAGGTCGCGCATATCGCTAATGGTGATATGGTTACAATGACGCTTTTACAAGGTATCGTCAATACCTTTGTCGTCTTTTTATCGCGTATCGCAGCATGGATAGCGAGCCGTTTCGTCAAGGAAGATCTTGCGCCGATCGTTCATTTTATTGCAATGATTGTTTTTCAGATTGTCTTTTCCATACTCGGCAGCCTGGTTGTGTTTGCGTACTCACGCCATCGCGAATTTCATGCTGACAGGGGAGGAGCGGATCTTGCCGGCAAGGATAAGATGATTCATGCGCTTCGGACGCTTAAGAGCTACTCTTCCCGCATTATGGAAGACGATCAGACAGCTGTCCAAACATTAAAGATTAATGGCAAGAAGCGTTCTTCGCTTTTCTCAACTCACCCTGATTTAGATGAGCGAATCAGACGGTTAGAAGCTAAATAATACAAACACATTGTTCCTCTGAGAGAATCCCTCAGAGGTTTTTTATTTTATGCTTTGACTAAAATAATAAAAAAATAAGCAAGTTAAGAAAATGTTTCGTAAAAGCCTTTAAAAATGGATCCGATATCTTTAGAATAATTACCGTACTTAAAAAGAGAGGCAGAAGGATTTTACATGAAATTAAAGGTTGGAAAATTGATACAGGCATTGTCGCCGGCCCAGCTAATTGCATTATATTATTTTCTTGCAGTCACTGTGGCAGTTATATTGCTGAGTCTGCCAGCGGCACATAAACCGGGGGCAGACTGGACGTTTATTGATGCCCTGTTTACGGCTGTCAGTTCAGTCAGCGTAACGGGGCTGACGGTAGTTGATACAGCTGATACATTCAGCACAATAGGCATTTTTATATTGGCATTTGTTCTGCAATTTGGCGGAATTGGTATTATGACGCTCGGAACGTTCATTTGGCTGATCATGGGTAAACGAATCGGGCTGAAAGAACGGAAACTGATTATGGTTGACCAAAACCAATCCCAGTTTTCAGGGATTGTCAATCTTATGAAACAGGTTCTTTTCCTAATCTTGTGGATTGAATTTTTTGGCGGGCTCATACTCGGCACTTATTTCTTAACCTACTATGATTCCTTTCAGGAAGCTTATTTACAAGGGTTTTTTGCCAGTATCAGCGCAACCACAAATGGCGGTTTTGATATTACGGGTAATTCGATGATCCCTTTTCGCCACGATTATTTTGTACAGTTTATTACTATGCTTTTAATTGTACTTGGGGCGATTGGCTTTCCCGTTCTTGTTGAAGTAAAGGATTTCTTGTTTTCAAAGCATCGAAGATATCCGTTTACACTTTTTACGAAAATCACGACGATTACGTTCGGCTCACTCGTCTTGTTTGGGGCTATCGGCATTTATGTCCTGGAAGCAAACCACGCGTTTGCCGGAAAGTCATGGCATGACATTTTGTTTCTGTCCCTGTTTCAATCAACGGCAACCCGAAGCGGGGGGCTGGCAACTATTGATATCAGCCAATTATCAGATGCTACAATATTTTTTATTTGCGCGCTGATGTTTATCGGAGCATCACCAAGTTCAGTAGGGGGAGGCATACGGACAACGACTTTCGCTCTGAACCTTCTTGCGCTGTTTCATTTTGCCCGCGGCAATAAGTCAGTCAAGGTATTCAAACGAGAGCTGCATCCTGCTGATCTCATGAAGTCGCTTGTTGTCACAATGATGGCGATTCTGCTTGTTTTTGGCTCGACACTCATTCTTACGATTACAGAAAAGCACTCCCTGCTGGAGCTTTTGTTTGAAGTGTGCTCGGCATTCGGTACAACCGGTCTGTCACTTGGAATTACTGCTGATTTAAGCAACGTTGGAAAATGTGTCATTATGATTGTGATGTTTATCGGGCGAATCGGTATCCTGACCTTCCTGTATCTGATCGGAAGAAAGGAAATTGAAGCGAATTATCATTATCCGAAAGAAAGAGTGATTATTGGCTAGAAAAACACCGCATAATTTGCGGTGTTTTTTGATTGCCAAAAAAAAGATGTGTGGCGCAGCTTGAGTTGGAGAACCTAACATCAACAGGTGCAGTTTAACGCTCCTGCATCTTTAAGCGAAATAAGATGTCTGAAAAATTGGCGAGGAGGATTTTAATGAAGCGAAAAGCCGAAGTGAATGAAGCCATTAAAAATAACAATACACCTACTGAGAGCATGGACCCCAATTCTTATAAGACCCAGTATCATGACAACCCGAATTTTAGGGGTGCAAACCGTAATTCCAAACAGGGTCAGCAAGGAGGCATGTGACTTTGAAGAAAAACCGTCATAGCAGAGATATGCAAAATCATAAAAAACCTATGAATCAGAAAGTGCTGGAGGAAGAATTTTCAAGTGAACTAGGGGATTACAATGCCGGCAAGATCATCGAAATGCTAGAAATCACAAAGCCTGAAAAGAAAAAAGAGAAAAAACAAAAATAAAAAAAGACCTCTTAGGCGATGTCTCGCTTAAGAGGTGCTTTTCTATTTTAAATAAGCGTTTTTGCCCGTTCCTCTGACAAATTGCATTAAGCTGGTCATTCTCAGCTCAATGAAGGGCTGAGCAACTGTCTTCACAAAATTGCTGGAGAGTACTGATGTCAGGGCTGCTGTTAAAAGCAAGAGAATCACTAAGCTCTGATAGTCAGTAAGCGAATCCTCAAGTCCGATCTGTCTCAGCGTTTTAATAATAAACCCATGAAGCAAATACACGTAAAATGTCCGGGTTCCCCATTTCGTAAAGAAGAACCGTTTTTGCGGAACGAGTGCTAAAAAGCTGAAGGTCGCCGCAAAGGCGAGTACATACCAGCCGATCCGGGAAAGTCCGCTTGCCAAGGTAACGTCTCCAAATGAAGAATACGGTTTTGAACCAAACAGAAAAGAATAGTCAAAGTCGATGCCCCAGCAGATGACGAATACAGCGGCCAATACCCCGAGCGCAATTTGTTTGCCCCGTTTTGATCTCAATAAATCAAAATGATGTTTATTTAAATAAAACCCGACAAGGAACATCGGTAAGAATACAAACGTCCGCGACAGGCTCAGCGTGCTGCTGACAAAGTCTAAATAGCCGATCAGCACGGCAATTCCGCAGCTGACAAACAGCGCCCATAGCTTTGAAAGCTTTGAAAAAGGATAAAGCAGCAGGTTCCAAAAAAATAAGCTTACAAGAAACCATAACGACCATTGCGGATCAATCGGATTCACATTTGCCATGCTTTCGTCTTGCATAATGTAATAGAAGACAGAATAGATGATTTGGAAAATCAAATACGGAATAATCAGCTTGACCGCCAGCTTTTTCACATATCCCGCGCGTTTAAAGCCTTTTGCGAAATAACCGGATACGAGAATAAAGGCAGGCATGTGGAATGTGTAAATGAACTTGTAGAGGTAGAGCATAAAGTTGTTATCATTAATAAAGGAACGAAGAATATGACCGAATACAACAAGGAATATCAATAAGAATTTTGCATTATCGAAATAACTGTCCCGCGATTTACTCATAGCATCACCTTCTCTTTAATCAGTCACTAAGAGATTATTCCCTGCTGGTATATATTTTAAAATAAAAAATGAAAAAGGAATTAAAAAATGGCTGATTGTTAGGACGATGTAAAGTGGCGGTAAGGATCGTAGAAAATGTCTTCGTTATGTAATCGCGATGACATTTTCTGAAATTTATAGGGCAAATGAAGGAAGTTCCCGCATTTTGTAGAAATATTGAGGGATAGGTTGTGAAGAAGGAGTGTACACGCATGGAAACTCTTGGTGCTCAGACAAATTCGGAGCTGCGGGAAGAACTGAAGCGTCTCAAAGAAGAAAATGCCCGGCTGAAAAAGGAATTGAATCAGCATCAAGTGATTGTCAACAATACGCTCGATGCTATTTTTATATGTGATAATGAAATGCGAATTGTTCAGGCAAATGAAGCAACAGAGAGGATGCTTCAAGTGGATTCGGAAGATTTGAAAAAGCGTTCCGTTTTGGATTTTTTGTTTCCAATCCCAGAGGATGAACTGAGTCTTGCTGTAAAAAAGTTTTTTAAAAAAGGGTTCCTATGGAAGGAGGTCCCGATCAGGCTTGACGGCGGGGCGACAAAATACATAGAGTTTCTGGCCAAAAGAGGGATTGGCGAGGATTTCTTTTTTGTTGTCATGAGAGACATATCTTCAAAGAAAATACTGGAGCGGGAATTCTCTATGAATGAACAGCTTTTTAAGGACTTGTTTGACAGAGCTGTTGACGGAATCGTCCTTTTTGATAAAGATGGCGGTTTTATTGATGCCAATTTGTCCTTCTGTAAAGGTTTTGAAATCAATCATAATGAGCTATCTCATTTATCGTTGTATGAGTTCATAGACAGTGGCTCACGAAAAGATTTCGACAATGTCTGGAAGACGCTCAACCGCAAGGGAAAAGCAAAGGGAGAGCTGCCCGTCAAGCTTCGTTCAGGCGTTCAAAAGCTATTTGAATTTACGATTACATCAAACATCATCAGCGGGTTTTATATGTCCATTATGAGGGATATTACAGAGAAGCGGTCTATGGAGCTGCAGCTCTTTAAAAGTGAGGAGCGCTTCAGAGAAATATTTGAAAATGCGATGGACGCTATTATTATCTGGTCGAATGACGGAAGAATCGTGAAGGCGAATCAGTCAGCCTGTAAAATATTTGAGCTGCCGATGAATTTGCTGTTGAAACGAAGGCTGTGCGATTTTCTCGTTGACTCGCAGCAGAAATACAGCATAACGAGGAGGAAATACGCAAAATACGGAGAGATCAGAGAAGAGCTGCTGTTTCAAATGGGGAATGGCCAGTTCAAAGAACTTGAATTTACTTCAAAGCGGACAATATTAGAGAACCAGCACTTGACGATTTTAAGAAACGTCAGTGATAGAAAGCGAATGGAAAAGGAGCTTCGGGAAAGTGAGCTGAAATTCAGAAAAGTGTTCAATGGCTCAATGGACGGCAATGTATTGTTCGACAATCAATACAGAATCATCGACGCCAACCCGTTAGCAAGCCATATTTTAGGCCTGTCACATGAAGAAATTAAACAGCACAGCCTGTTAGATATTATTTCTTCGTATGAAATAGAAAATCTTGCATCACCGGCAAGACAGATTAATTTTGATGAGATGGACAACGAAATTCCATTTTTGTTGAGCAGCAGTGACAACAGAAAACTGGAATTCTCATTTAAACGAAATATTATTCAAAATATGAACCTCGCTATCTTTAAAGACGTAACGGAGCGAAAAGAACTGGAGGAACGCCTTCGCAAGTCAGATACCCTTCATGTAGTCGGCGAACTCGCTGCCGGCATCGCTCATGAAATCAGAAATCCGATGACAGCTCTTAAAGGCTTCATTCAGCTCCTGAAAGGAAGTGTGGAGGGAGACTACGCCCTTTACTTTAACGTAATCACCTCAGAACTAAAGCGCATCGAATCCATCATCACCGAATTCTTGATTTTAGCCAAGCCCCAGGCCATTATGTATGAAGAAAAACATGTTACCCAAATTATGAGAGACACCATAGACCTTCTAAACGCGCAAGCCAATTTAAGCAACGTACAAATGCATCTTGATTTAATCGACGACATTCCCCCGATCTACTGTGAACCGAATCAGCTGAAACAGGTATTTATCAATATATTAAAAAATGCCATTGAAGTGATGCCTGACGGCGGAAACATTTTTGTGACGATAAGGACACTGGATCAAGATCATGTTCTCATCTCCTTAAAAGACGAGGGAATTGGAATGACAGAAGATAAATTAAAGCGCCTTGGTGAACCGTTTTATACGACAAAGGAACGGGGAACTGGACTTGGGCTTATGGTAAGCTATAAAATTATAGAAGAACATCAAGGCGAAATCATGGTAGAAAGTGAAGAAGGGAAGGGCACCGTTTTCCATCTTACGCTTCCCGTCAGACAGAATGCTGAAGAAAGAAGGATTGATGAATGAACTACTACACGACAGCGGAAACGCCGCTCGGGGAACTCAAAATTGCCGAAGAGGATGGCAAAATCACCCGTCTATTTCTCAGCCAGGAAGATTGGATGGAATGGAAAGTAACCGTTCAGCCTACAGAGCACAAGGAAACACCTTACCTGGCAGAAGCGAAAAAACAGCTTCATGAATATTTCGCCGGCGAAAGAAAGACATTCTCACTGCCGCTGAGCCAAAAAGGCACCCCTTTTCAGCAAAAAGTGTGGGAGGCGCTGGCGATGATACCATACGGAGAATCCCGATGCTATGCTGACATTGCCGCTGCGGTTGGAAGTCCGAAAGCGGTGCGCGCAGTCGGACAGGCTAATAAACGTAACGACCTGCCAATTTTTGTCCCGTGCCACAGAGTGATCGGCAAAAACAGCGCGTTAACGGGGTACGCCGGGAGCAAAACCGATATCAAAGCATTTTTGCTGAACATCGAGCAAATATCCTATAAAGAAAAATAAAACATATGGCACGTTCCATTTTTTTACGACCGACATATCATTTTATTAAGTTAAAAAAGTTGGTCTGATGAAAAAGGAGGACAAAGCAATTGAAGCCGAGCCGCTCTGAGAAAATTGCTGTTTTTGCCAATCTGTTTGTGAAAATGCATATTTTATCCAGCGCTCAAAAAGATGAAATTATTCATATCATTAAAAACAAACAAAAAAACCGCTGACTCGGCCCGAAATGAGCAAAGTCCAGCGGTTTTTTAATGTACCTTTTCGCCTCTAAACAGCTGTTCAATTTCTTCTTCGTAGTTACCGGTCATAATCCCTTTTTCTGTGATGATTCCTGAAATGAGATCATGAGGCGTAATGTCAAAAGCGGGATTAAAGACAGGCACATCGGATGGAGCCGTCCGTACTCCGGAAATCTGCCTTACTTCCTCAGGATCCCGTTCCTCTATCGGGATATCTGCGCCGCATTTCACTTTTGGATCAAATGTAGATAAAGGTGCGGCGACAAAAAACGGAATATCAAAGGCGTTTGCTAAAATCGCGAGACCGTATGTTCCGATTTTATTTGCCGTATCACCGTTCTTTGCAATTCGATCGGCTCCGACGATGACAGCGGAAATTTGTTTTTCCTTCATCGTGTGGGCGGCCATGCTGTCTGTGATAAGAGTGACATCAATGCCTCCCTGCATCAGCTCCCACGCAGTCAGACGTGAACCTTGAAGGACAGGCCTTGTTTCACAGGCATAAATATGCAGTCCCAAATCCTTTTGTTTGGCTAAGTAAAATGGAGCGAGCGCCGTTCCATAGCGGCTTGTCGCGATAGAGCCGGCATTGCAGATCGTCATAATCCGGTCTCCTTTTTTGAATAGCTGCAAGGCGTTTTGGCCGATCATCCGGCACGTTTCCTCATCCTCGACCTGAATCTGAATCGCTTCATGGACAAGGTTTGTTTTTGCTTCATTTACAGAAATGGCTTTTTCGATTGAATGACTCAGTCTCTCAAGCGCCCAAGATAAATTAATGGCGGTAGGCCGTGAGCTGTTTAAATATTGTTTGATATCTTCCAGTCTGCGGCGGAATTCCATGACATCATCTGTTTCAATGTCTTTTGCAGCAAGCGCAAGTCCGAAGGCAGCCGTAATGCCGATGGCTGGAGCACCTCTTACTTTGAGTGTGACAATTGCGTCAAACACATCCTCTTTTGTCGTCAGCTCCACATATTCCGTCACGTCAGGAAGCTTTTGCTGATTTAAAATGGTAATGGCTGTTTCCTTCCATTCAACAGAACGGGGAACAGAAAATGAATAGGTCATGAATACATCATTCCTTTACAAGTAACTTAAATAATTCAATAACACCTGTTATCGTTTTGAATTCCGAACGTTTTTCGATAAAGGCTGTGCCGGTTTCGAGCGCAAGCCGTTTTCGGGCGATTCGTTTATCAAATGGCACGATTGTATCCAGATCAGCCACATGGGCAAGACCGATCGCGCGGCGTATCAGTTCGCAGCCCGCAAACCCGATCGCCTCTTCAAAAATATGACTGAGCGTATCAGTAAGATAACCGTCAATTTTAGCGTAAACATCCAGACTGTCCTTCTCCCAGGCTTCAATGAATGTCTCTTGAAATGTTTCCCAGACCTGCTTGACATGGTGATATAACGGCTCTCTTTCAGCCCCGTCACGGCCGAGCGCGTTCAAAAATAAGTTGGCGATAAATTGACCTACATCAAAGCCGATCGGTCCGTAAAAAGCAAATTCAGGATCAATCACCTTTGTTTCTTGTTCGCTGGCAAAAATGCTTCCTGTATGCAAATCACCGTGAATCAGGGTTTCTGCCGATGTTAAAAATGACTTTTTCAGCTTTGCGGCTTCGAATTTGACGTTGTCATTTTTCCAGAGCTTCTCGACAAAAGGACGAAGCTCTTCTTCAAAATCATTTGTGTCATGGTCAAAGAAAGGGTCAGTAAAGACAAGTCTTTCCGTAATGTCGCACAGCTCCGGATTTGTAAACTGTTTAACAAGTTGTTTTTTCACCTTGGGTTCAAGCGCGTAATCTGATGAATAGAAAAGGGTCTTTCCTAAAAATTCACCGATGTGCTGTGACAGATACGGATAATGGTCACCCTCAATGAGTCCTTTTCTTGCGATTTTGAGGTGAGAGAGATCCTCCATGACCGTAACCGCCATTGCTGTATCAGAATAAAACACTCTTGGAACCATATGAGGGACATGCTCGCCTTGTCGGATGAGAGCGCTGCTTTCAATTCTTGCGCGATCGATTGTCAGCGGCCAGCTTTCTCTGACGACTTTTGCATAAGGAACCGCCTGTTTAATGATCAAAGCCCTGTCATGTTCTTGATCATAAATATGAAAAACGTAATTTAAGTTGCCGTCGCCGATCTCCTGGCATGTCAGCGTGCTTTTGCTTGGAAATAAGCCAAGCTTCACCGCCAGCGCCACAGCTGAACTTTCATTTAACGTTTCGTATAAAGGTGTTTTTGTGACTGCCATTGTTATAACCTCCAATTATGTAATCTCTTGATATGCGTGCCGCAGAATGGCCGTAAAAAAGCCTCCTTCTCAGAGAGAAGGAGGCTTAACAATTATGTCCCGCCTCTCTTATCTCTCAGATCAGATCTGATGGAATTAGCACCGTGCCTTACGAGACCTCAGTCTCGGCGCCAAGAAGATGCGCCCCATTTCACAATGGAATTACGGTCGGTTGCTGTTGGGGTCAAAAGGCCAATCCCTCGCCCAACTCTCGATAAGAGAATATATTCACTTGTTAAACAATTCTAATTTATCAGTTGATGAAAATAGTAACAGGTTTGTGATTGAATTGTCAATATATTTTTTAATATAAATCTTTTCTGATATCATTGAAAACAGGAATTTTTCCCCGCACGTCAACGCTTTCTTGAAGGTCAATTTCCGCTCTGACAATGCCTTCTTCACGGCCGCCCTCGGCTAATATACGTCCCCAAGGGTCAATAATCAGGCTATGCCCGGCAAATTCATTATCTGGATTTGAACCGGTACAATTGCAGGCAGCGACAAAGCATTGATTTTCAATGGCCCGGGCAATAAGCAGGCTTCTCCAATGATCAAGACGGGGCAGAGGCCATTCCGCAGAAATGAACAGCATGTTAGCGCCTTTAGTCGTATGTTTTCTGATCCATTCCGGAAAACGAATATCATAACAGATCAGTCCTGAGCTTTTGACACCATCAAGCTCAAAGTATCCGTCTTCGGAACCGGCTGATAAATACACATGCTCATCCATCAGCTGAAAAAGATGGACTTTTCTGTACTCTTTAATGATTTGTCCTTCCTTATCCGCGATGTACATTGTATTATAAACATCAGAATCCTTTCTGACAGCAATAGATCCTGCGACAATATGAACCCCATGTTTTTTTGCGGTTTTTTGCAGCCACCTCTGAGCAGAATTCCCGTCTTCATCAGCGAGCTTATCAAGGTTGGCCAAGTCGTATCCAGTCGTCCATAATTCAGGAAGAACAAGAACATCTGCATGTTTGCTTTCTTTCTTAATCAAAAATTCAGCCTTTTTTATATTTTCCGAAGGTTTACCGTATGAAATATCAAATTGAAGACAAGATATCGTCCATTTCATCTTTTAAACACCCCAAATTTTTCTTTACTTTTTTCATTTAACCATATATGATGATGGACTATCATTTCAAGATTTTTTTAGAAGGTGAGAATAGATGAAATTTGAACAGTCTCATGTATTGCAGGAATTGCCTAAGCAATTCTTCGCTTCTTTGGTGCAAAAAGTGAACCGAAAGCTCTCAGAAGGACATGACGTTATCAATCTCGGACAGGGAAACCCTGATCAGCCGACTCCGGAACATATCGTCGAGGAAATGAAACGAGCCGTTGTTGATCCTGAAAATCATAAATATTCGTCTTTTCGCGGCTCATACAGACTGAAATCAGCCGCAGCAGCATTTTATAGACGAGAATACGGCATTGATCTTGACCCGGAGACTGAAGTCGCTGTATTATTCGGCGGAAAATCCGGTCTGGTCGAGCTCCCGCAATGCCTGTTGAATCCAGGTGATACAATTTTAGTTCCTGATCCGGGCTATCCTGATTACTGGTCTGGTGTCACACTCGCGAAAGCGAAAATGGAAATGATGCCGCTCGTAAAGGACAGGGCGTTTCTTCCTGATTACAGCAGCATCTCTGCTGAAGTGAGAGATCAGGCGAAATTGATGTATTTAAATTATCCGAATAATCCGACCGGCGCTGTGGCTACTTCCGAGTTTTTTGAAGAAACCGTGAGTTTTGCAAAGGAACACGGGATCTGTGTCGTTCACGATTTTGCTTACGGCGCTGTAGGATTTGACGGCTGCAAGCCGTTAAGCTTTTTGCAGACTAAAGGTGCGAAAGATATCGGAATTGAAATTTATACGCTGTCAAAAACGTATAACATGGCAGGATGGCGGGTCGGCTTTGCTGTCGGTAACGCTTCGGTCATTGAAGCAATCAATCTTTATCAAGACCATATGTTTGTCAGTCTTTTCAGAGCGACTCAGGAGGCTGCAGCGTCGGCACTGCTAGCTGATCAGACGTGTGTGGCGGAGCAAAATGCCTGGTATGAGAGCAGGCGAAACGCTTGGATTGCGGCATGCCGGGAAATTGGCTGGGATGTGACAGCTCCGGCAGGTTCATTTTTTGCATGGCTGCCTGTGCCTGAAGGCTATACTTCCGAACAGTTCTCAGACCTTTTGCTGGAAAAAGCGAATGTGGCGGTTGCGGCTGGAAACGGCTTCGGTGAATATGGCGAGGGCTACGTGAGAGTCGGACTGCTGACAAGTGAAGAAAGACTCAAAGAGGCCGCTTATCGAATTGGGAAACTGAACCTGTTTACCCAAAAAGCATTGACAAGATCTGATAACGATGGGATAATTCAAAATAATTTATAAAATCTATATTTTCTTATCAAGAGTAGGCAGAGGGACGAGCCCGATGAAGCCCGGCAACCGACTTATAAAGCACGGTGCTAATTCTTGCAGCTGGCGGCTGAGAGATAAGATTCGGACGAGAAACGAAACCTCTTTAGACGCGATTGCTGTTTGAAGAGGTTTTTTATATGGATGAAAATGAAAGGAGCTCTGGCATGAGTGAGTTAATAGCAACTTATCTCCTGACCGAACCGGGAGCCGATACAGAGAAAAAAGCAGAACAAATCGCTACAGGATTAACAGTAGGCTCATGGACAGATCTGCCCTTGGTGAAACAGGAGCAAATGCAAAAGCACAAGGGACGGGTGATAAAGGTAGAGGAAAGAGAGGAAGCTCCTGCATCAGGAAAACAAGCGGTGATCACAATTGCCTATCCTGACATCAATTTTTCTCAAGATATTCCGGCTTTGCTGACAACAGTGTTTGGTAAGCTGTCGCTGGACGGAAAAATCAAATTACTCGATCTTCATTTCTCTGAAGCATTTAAGCGCACGCTGCCGGGACCGAAGTTTGGCGTATATGGCATCCGGAAGCTGCTGGGAGAGTTTGAGAGACCGCTATTAATGAGCATATTTAAAGGGGTTATCGGAAGGGACCTGAGTGATATTAAAGAACAGCTCAGACAGCAGGCGCTTGGCGGAGTTGATTTGATTAAGGACGATGAAATTTTCTTTGAGACAGGTCTGGCACCTTTTGAAACAAGAATTACAGAAGGAAAGCAAATATTGAAAGAAACGTATGAGCAAACCGGGCATAAAACGCTGTATGCTGTGAATTTAACTGGACGTACGGCTGATCTAAAAGATAAAGCGAGACGCGCCGCCGAATTGGGAGCGGATGCGCTTTTGTTTAATGTCTTCGCTTACGGCTTAGACGTCATGCAAAGCCTAGCGGAAGATCCTGAAATCGCAATCCCGATTATGGCACATCCAGCTGTCAGCGGGGCGTTTACGTCTTCTCCGTTCTACGGATTTTCTCACGCTCTTTTGCTCGGAAAATTGAACCGGTATTGCGGTGCTGACTTTAGTCTCTTCCCATCTCCATACGGTTCAGTTGCGCTTCCAAAAGAAGCTGCGCTGGCAATTCACGAAGAATGTGTGAGAGAGGATGCCTTTAACCAAACATTTGCCGTTCCGTCAGCAGGCATTCACCCCGGTATGGTTCCACTTTTAATGCGGGATTTCGGTATAGATCATATTATTAACGCCGGGGGAGGCGTACACGGACACCCGAACGGCGCCCAAGGCGGGGGCAAAGCGTTCAGAGCCATTATTGATGCGGTCTTAGAAGCCCAGCCGATTGATGAAAAAGCCGAACAATGCAAAGATCTGAAGCTTGCGCTTGAGAAATGGGGAAAGGTTGAAGCTGTATGACGACTCGAAAGCCTTTAATTATTTGTGATTTTGACGGAACCATCACGATGAACGACAACATTATAAGCATCATGAAAACATTTGCTCCGCCGGAGTGGACGGCATTGAAAGACGGCGTATTATCCAAAACGCTGTCGATTAAGGAAGGTGTCGGGCGGATGTTCGGCCTTCTGCCAAGCCATTTAAAAGAAGAGATTACAAGTTATGTATTGGAAGATGCAAAAATCAGAGAAGGATTTCGGGAATTTGTAGCGTTTGTCAAGGAGCACGAGCTTCCGTTTTATATCGTAAGCGGAGGGATGGACTTTTTTGTATATCCATTGCTTGAAGGCATTGTGGAGAAAGACCATATTTATTGCAACCATGCATCATTTGACAGTGACTATATTCATATTGACTGGCCTCATTCTTGCCAAGGAACTTGCAGAAATCAATGCGGGTGCTGCAAGCCGTCAGTGATACATGAACTCGCCGAACCGAACCAATATATCATTATGATCGGTGATTCGGTTACAGATGTGGAGGCGGCAAAGCTGTCTGACCTTTGCTTTGCAAGGGATTATTTATTAAACGAGTGCCGGGAGCAGAACCTGAATCATCTCCCGTATCAAGATTTTTATGAGATCAGAACAGATATTGAGAATGTAACGGAGGTACAGGAATGGCTGCAAAACAAGAACGCTGGAGAGAACTTGCTGAAGTAAAGCGGGAATTGGCAGAAAGAGATTGGTTTCCGGCGACTAGCGGCAATCTGTCTATTAAGGTTTCTGATGAGCCTTTAACATTTCTCGTAACCGCAAGCGGTAAAGATAAACGAAAAGAAACGGATGAAGATTTTCTGCTGGTGGATCTAAACGGAGAGCCTGCCGAAAGCGGGCATTCTCTGAAACCGTCAGCGGAAACGCTTTTGCACACACATTTGTACAATAAATCCAATGCCGGATGCTGCCTGCATGTCCATACGGTAAACAATAATGTGATCTCTGAGCTATACGGAGATCAAAAGAAAATCACATTCAAAGGTCAGGAAATCATAAAAGCGCTTGGTCTGTGGGAAGAGAATGCAGAAGTGACCATACCGATCATTGAAAATCCGGCTCATATTCCGACGCTTGCGGCACTGTTTGCGCAAGAGATTTCAGAAGATTCAGGAGCTGTTCTGATCCGAAATCACGGTATTACCGTTTGGGGAAGAACAGCATTTGAAGCAAAAAGAGTACTTGAAGCATATGAATTTTTATTCAGCTACCATTTGAAATTGAAAACACTCCAGCACCAGCTGGTTACATAAAAGGAGGAACTGAAATGGCAACAATTCGTATTCATGATGAGGCAAATACAACGATTGAAAATCTAGAGGAAGTTGCAAGCTTTTTGGACAGTCAAGAGGTTATTTATGAGCAATGGGATATCGCGAAGCTACCGGAACAGCTTTCAGAGAAATATAATCTGACAGAAGAAGAAAAACAGCAAATCCTTAATACCTTTGAAACTGAAATTAAAGATATCTCAGCCCGCCGCGGATACAAAGCACAGGATGTTATTTCTTTGTCAGACAGCAATCCGAAACTTGATGAACTGCTTGAGAACTTTAAAAGAGAGCATCACCATACAGACGATGAGGTCCGTTTTATCGTAAGCGGACACGGCATTTTTGTCATTCAGGGCAAGGATGGCACGTTTTTTGATGTCCGATTAAACCCTGGAGATTTGATCTCCGTGCCTGAAAATATACGCCATTACTTTACACTTCAGGAGGATCGCAAAGTTGTCGCGGTAAGAATCTTCGTCACAACTGAAGGATGGGTTCCAATTTATGAAAAAGACAGCGTGAATCAATAAATAAAAAGCCCCGTTCGAAGAACGGGGCTCAGCTTGTAGAGAAAACGATGTTTTTCTACAAGCTTTTTTTGTTTTACGCTGATTTTTTGGATATTCAGCTGATTTCAAAAACAGAAAAAGAGCTCCCG
>NZ_JALAYA010000022.1:0-34048 GCF_026796395.1 Bacillus sp. T17B1 | reverse complement strand
AGATTTTCTCGACAGCCTGAAGACGCTCATTGAGCGTCTTTTTTACTTCTTCGCCATATATTTATTTAAAAACGAATCTGCGTCTGAAATTTGTGTGCCTTGGTAATAATACTTCACAATTTGATCAACCGTTTTGCCTTCTTTGGCCATAAAATTGGCTCCATATTGACTCATCCCGACACCGTGGCCAAACCCTTTCGTCGTGACCGTAATCGTGTCTCCGTTTCGCTGCCATGCAAAATCGGCTGAATTGAGTCCCAGCTTTTCACGGATGTCTCTGCCTTTCAGCGTCTTGCCGTTAATAACGGCTGTTGCGACCTGGCGGCCCGGTGTCTCTCCGGTAATCTTTCCGACTGTGCCAGAACCATCCAATTTAACGCCAAGCTTTTGCTCAAACTCTGAGGCTGTAAAGGTTTTCGTTGCCTTATATTTCGGAGACTTTTTATCCCATGAGCTTTTGACGCTTTTTAAATATGGGATGGCACTTGTCCAATAGGCCTCTGCGTTTTCAGTGTATCCATTGCTTGTGGAGAAAAATGAGGCTTCAATCGGCTGGTTGTTGTACGTTAAGATTTTGCCTTGCGTGCTGGCTACCGCATCTGTGATTTTCTTCAGTTTTCCCTCATAGCTCGCGCCCCACTGTTTTTTCAGCTCCGCTTTGCTTTTATACACCTGGAACATCTGTGTATCATCCACCAGCGAGCCTTTAGGAGCCTCTACTGCTGAATTTGCGACCATCAGTCTGACAATAAACGTTCTGGCGGCGAGAGCCTGAGCTTTCAGCGCTTCAGATTCAAAGGTTGCCGGCATTTCGGAGGCGACGACTCCAATGACATACTCTTCAAGCGGAATGTCTTCTACGGATTGATTTGCGGTTCGATAGACGGGAATAGAAACAGGCGATGCTTTCAACGTTTCCGCTCCTTTTGATGCTGATTTCGTGCTGACTGCTGTCTTTCCTGATTCTACGCTGGCCCCCGCTTCTTTGTTTTGCTGGAACGGAATAACCAAGAGTGTGGGAATCAAGAGAATCAATGCACATAGTATGGATAGTGTGATTACGAATTGTTTCATATTCAGCTGCCTCCTGCTCGGGATTCGACTCTAGTCTAGTCTATGGGCAGGGACAAGCTAATATGACTCTCATTTTGGACATAACTTTATTTGTGATTTACGTATTCTTTTTTGCTATTTTGCGCATAATGATGATAATACACGAAAAACAAAAAACCAGTATGCCAGAATGACATACTGATTTTTACGTAAGTTTATGCGTTTAAGTCAGAAACGACTTCTTTGTTCTCTTGCTCAGAAGCAGACTCATCATTTACACGTTCGATGTCTGCGCCAATAGCTGCAAGCTTCTTATGGAAATCAACGTAACCACGGTCTAAGTGCTTCAGTTCAGTAACTCGTGTATGACCTTCAGCCACTAACCCCGCAAGAATCAGCGCTGCACCTGCACGCAAGTCAGTCGCTGCAACTTCAGCTCCCTGAAGCTGTACAGGGCCATTAATGATAACAGAACGTCCTTCAATCTTAATATCACCATTCATACGGCGGAATTCTTCCGCATGCATAAAACGGTTTTCAAAAACAGTTTCTGTAATCATGCTTGTGCCGCTTGCACGAAGCAGAAGCGCCATCATTTGTGACTGCATATCAGTCGGGAAGCCCGGGTGAGGCATTGTTTTAATGTCGATCGGTTTGAGTTCTTTCGGACCGATGACACGGAGGCCTTCACCTTCATCCTTAATCGTGACACCCATCTCTTCCATTTTGGCAATTAAAGAAGTGAGGTGTTCAGGAACTGCTCCTTTGACTAATACGTTTCCTTCAGTAATTGCAGCAGCAACCATAAATGTTCCCGCTTCAATGCGGTCAGGAATAATGTGGTGTTTTACACCGTGAAGCTTTTCGACTCCTTCAATTTTGATGGTGCCGGTGCCAGCTCCGCGGATTTTTCCGCCCATGCCGTTGATATAGTTTGCTAAATCAACGATTTCGGGTTCTTTCGCCACGTTCTCCAGCGTTGTTGTTCCTTCAGCTAGAGCGGCTGCCATAATCAGGTTCTCTGTAGCTCCTACACTTGGGAAGTCCAGATAGATTTTCGCGCCTTGCAGACGGCCTTTTACTTCAGCTTCGATGAAGCCATTGCCGACTTTGATTTCTGCGCCCATTGCTTCAAATCCTTTTAAATGCTGATCGATCGGTCTGGAACCAATTGCGCATCCACCCGGAAGCGCAACTCTTGCATGACCTGTACGCGCAAGAAGCGGCCCCATGACAAGCACGGACGCACGCATTTTACGTACATATTCAAAAGGTGCTTCAGTTTGTAAAGCGTATGAAGCATTTACAGTCACTTCATTATTCTCAAAATGCACATCTGCTCCTAAATGACGCAACACTTCGTTAATTGTATATACATCGGAGAGCGTAGGTACATCACAAATTACGCTTTTTTCTTCACTTGCTAATAAAGATGCAGCGATAACAGGTAAAACGGCATTTTTAGCGCCTTCAACTTTGACTGTGCCGTTTAACTTTTGACCGCCGCGGACGATGATTTTTTCCAAGGTATTCCCCTCCGCGTCCCTAAATTCTCTATATTAATATTCAGTCGTAACGATTGGTGTGCCAACCGTAACGGTATGTTTTCCGCCCATTCCTGCACTTCTAAGTGCAATTTGCAAATTCATTTTATGTTCCGAGGTCATGATGTACTCTTTCCACTCATCTGTAAACGCAGAAATAGAAACGAAATTTGGCTCAACTACATGTTCAACAGTTCTTGCTTGAAATTCGTTTAATAACTGATTTGCTTTTTTTTGCAAAACAATACCCATATTATCATCTAAATGACCATTTAGACAAGTAAAAATAACTACTTTTTCTTGGAATATCCTGAGTGTCTCCCGTTCAAACTGTTCATATGTATCATTCCAGCTAACCGGTTTCTTAAGACTCATTTGCTCATATAATAAATACGAAGTTGGGTTGTGTTTTTTGAGGGTTGTGACAAGCTGCAGTCTAAAAGAAGTGTGATTTTTTTTGTCAGTATACGTGCCAACTGCCTTTACGATTTTATCTTCCTGTGCAATCGCCCAATGATATTGACGATACTCTGATTTTAAACGTTTCACTTTTTGATAAAATTCTTTTTCGGTCAGTGACATATTTTGTTTTGCATGCAATGTCCACTTATCTATTGACACATCTTGGCGTTCCATCCCCTCTGCCATTTGTGCTAACGGCGTTAACTCACTCGCATGAATGGTATGGAAAACAGCAATGACGAAGCTTAACATGACGGATATGATAATGGCGTGGCTTACTTGTTTTTTCTTCATGTTCATCTCTCCCCCTTATCCCCAGTTTTACCGGAGGCAAGAGGCGCCATACGTAAAAATCTTCGTCAAAACTCGCGTTATACGCTTCAACCCGCTTCCCAAACCATTCCCGTGATTATCATGTTCAAAACCTATTAAAATAGGTAGGGTAGCTGCTGTGAATAATTAAGGTAATCTAAAAAGAAATTTGCAACAGTCGTTCCAATAGCAATTGTCAGCAATATCATCAGGAGTCTTGCCTGCACGACTTTGCCTTTTTTGATTAATGGATCGATATTGACGGCTTGCAGCGCCCACCAAGTTACCGCTATAAAAATCAGATGAACGACAATACCAATTGCAGCCTGCTGTCCCAATACACTCATCTATTCCACTCCTTTCATCCTTTTTCCGCCTTTATACCCTTTCTTATTATATAAGAAGCACGGATAAAGATGATACTTTTATACAGAACGGAATAATCAGCCAAATCTAGGGGTAATCCCCGCTTAAAGTGCGGTTCTTTTACATGGTATACTTTATTGGAAAGGAGCTGGCAAATGTGAATCATTCTTTTTTTCAGCCTGAAAAGCAATACGGTGAGGACCTGCCAATTTTTGAACAGGAATGGGAAGCAATTGCATTCTATTATGATTATAGACAGTCACAGATTGAAGAACTGAATGAATTGTGTCAGTTTTATAACATTTCTCTCACCTATACGAGAGAAAGCCTTGAAGAGCTTGAAAACCTTTATTTCCAAAGTATACAAGAGCTTTTGCTTGCTGATTGGAATCTTCCTATTGAAGAATTCGAGAAAATGATCAGTGTTTATCTAATAGATTGCGTGATTGCTCATCATGAAGACGCTGAATGGTTCGTAAAGCCATACCCATACAAAGACGGCGCTTATACAATGGGCTTTAGAAGACATCGCAAATCATGGCATACAATGAATTGCTGTGATCGTTTATACTTGCAGCAAAAAGAGGATAAACCGCTTCTGTCGCTGTTTGATTCTCTTGTGCGCTCATAAAAAAAATCCTTCTCATACATGAGAAGGATTTTTTTCTTATTTCCCTGCTACATCCAATCTGTTCAAAGCCCGCTGTAACGCAAGCTCAGCCCGACGAATGTCAGTATCATCTGATTGAGAATTCAAACGCTCCTGCGCCCGCTGACGTGCTGCTGCAGCGCGCTCTTTATCGATGCCTTCCGCTGTTTCAGCAGCTTGGGCAAGGATGGTAACCTGATCAGGACGGACTTCTACAAATCCGCCGCTGACCGCAACCAGTTCAGTCTGTCCGTCTTTTTTCAGGCGGACAGCGCCGATTTTAAGAGGAGCCACGGTTGGAATATGACCTGGCAAAATACCGAGATCGCCGCTTTCGGCTCTCACGCTCACCATTTCGATATCCGCATCGTATACTGGGCCGTCGGGAGTAACGATATTGACTTTAACGGTCTTCATGCTTTTACCCTCCTAGGACCAGATTAAACTTCTACACCCATTTCTTTTGCTTTCTCAACAACTTCTTCGATACGGCCTACGAGACGGAACGCATCTTCAGGAAGATGGTCGTATTTTCCGGCTAAGATTTCTTTGAAACCTTGAACCGTTTCTTTTACAGGCACGTAAGAACCTTTTTGTCCAGTGAACTGTTCAGCCACGTGGAAGTTTTGAGAAAGGAAGAACTGAATACGGCGTGCGCGTTGGACGACAAGCTTGTCTTCATCACTCAATTCATCCATACCGAGAATCGCAATGATATCTTGAAGCTCTTTGTAACGCTGAAGCGTTGACTGTACTTCACGGGCAACTGCATAATGCTCTTCTCCGACAATTTCAGGAGCAAGGGCGCGTGATGTAGAAGCCAATGGATCAACCGCAGGGTAAATACCCATCTCAGTTAACTTACGCTCAAGGTTTGTTGTCGCATCCAAGTGAGCGAACGTTGTTGCCGGCGCCGGGTCAGTGTAGTCATCGGCAGGCACGTAGATCGCCTGGATAGATGTAACTGATCCAACGTTAGTAGACGTGATACGCTCTTGAAGCTGACCCATTTCAGTCGCAAGCGTCGGCTGATAACCAACCGCTGAAGGCATACGGCCAAGAAGGGCAGAAACCTCTGAACCCGCTTGTGTGAAACGGAAAATGTTATCGATGAAGAACAGTACGTCCTGTCCTTGTTCATCACGGAAGTGCTCAGCCATTGTAAGACCTGTCAAAGCAACACGCATACGTGCGCCCGGCGGCTCGTTCATTTGTCCGAATACCATGGCTGTTTTGTTGATTACGCCAGAGTCGCTCATTTCGTAGAAAAGGTCGTTCCCTTCACGAGTACGCTCCCCTACACCGGCGAATACAGAGATACCGCCGTGCTCTTGCGCGATGTTGTTGATTAATTCCTGGATTAATACGGTTTTACCTACACCGGCACCGCCGAACAATCCGATCTTACCGCCCTTGATGTATGGAGCAAGCAAGTCAACAACTTTGATCCCTGTTTCAAGAATTTCAACTTCTGTTGAAAGCTGATCAAATGAAGGTGCCTGTCTGTGAATCGGATCTTTTTTCGCATCCGCAGGAACTGGCTCATTCAAATCAATATTTTCTCCGAGTACGTTAAATACACGGCCAAGTGTTACATCACCAACCGGTACTGAGATTGGCGCTCCTGTATCTACAGCTTCCATTCCGCGCTGAACACCATCCGTAGATGCCATTGCGATTGTACGGACTGTATCATCGCCTAAATGAAGAGCGACCTCAAGCGTTAAATCAATACCTACTTCGTTTTCACTAGCAGCTGGCTGTGAAATTTTAATCGCATTATAAATTTCAGGCAAGTGACCGTCTTCAAAACGCACGTCGACGACCGGTCCTAATACCTGGCTAACGCGTCCTTTCTTCATCGCTATCCCTCCTGACAAAATCTTTCTATTCTAAAGCGGCTGCTCCGCCGACAATTTCCGTAATTTCTTGTGTGATGGCTGCTTGGCGAGCGCGGTTGTAAGAAAGCGAAAGTGAATCGATAAGTTCCTTCGCGTTGTCTGTCGCGTTTTTCATCGCCGTCATTCTTGCAGCATGCTCACTTGCTTTACTGTCAAGAAGCGCACCGAAGATTAAGCTTTCTGCATATTGAGGAAGCAAAACCTCCAGAACCTCCTCTTCAGACGGTTCAAATTCATAAGACGCCGTTCTCTTTCCGCCGCCGCTGCCCAAATCAGATAACGGCAGAAGTTTTTTCTCCGTTACTTCTTGAGAAATGGCGCTGACAAAATGGTTATAAACGAGATGCAATTCATCAAACGCCCCGTCTATAAACATTTGGATCGTTTGTCGGGCAAGATCCTTAATTTCTGTAAACGTTACTTCATCTCCAAGTCCTGTTAACTCGGAAATGATCGGAATCTCACGTTTCTTAAAGAAATCACGGCCCACTCTTCCGATGACGATCACCGCATACTCATCCTTAGATTGATGACGTTCTTGCATAGCCTGATAAGCACTTCGTAAAACCGAACTGTTAAAAGCGCCGGCAAGACCGCGGTCAGACGTAATGACAAGATATGCCGTCTTTTTCACTTCTCTGCTGAGAAGCATCGGATGCTTCACGTTGCCGGAAACTCTCCCGACATTTGACACAACCTCTTGGATCTTATCCATATATGGCACAAATGATTTTGCATTGTTTTCTGCACGATTCAGCTTAGCAGCAGATACCATCTGCATGGCTTTTGTAATCTGGCTCGTTTTTTTCGTTGACGTGATCCTTGACTTAATATCGCGTAATGAGGCCAAAGATTTCACCACCTTTTCTCTTCATCTGCGTAAAAAGAGAGAAAAAGAGAACCTTTTTCTCTCATCAGCATTCGAGTTAGTTGCTTGGTGCAAATGTGCGTTTGAAGCCTTCGATTGCAGCTTTGAAGTCTTCATCAGCAGGAAGGTTTCCTGTTTTCGCAATTCCATCAAGCAGTTCTTTATGGTTTTGGTCAAGGTACATGTAGTACTCTTCTTCAAAACGTCTGATATCCGCTACAGGAATATCATCAAGATATCCTTTTGTCAGCGCATAAAGAATGGCTACTTGCTTTTCAACCGGAAGCGGCTTGTTTAGATCCTGCTTCAGCACTTCAACAGTACGAGCACCGCGGTTCAGTTTCGCCTGAGTCGCTTGGTCGAGGTCAGATCCGAATTGAGCGAATGCTTCCAGCTCACGGTATGACGCAAGGTCAAGACGCAAAGTTCCTGATACTTTTTTCATCGCTTTGATTTGCGCGGAACCGCCGACACGGGATACAGACAATCCGGCGTTGATCGCAGGACGTACGCCTGAGAAGAACAAATCAGATTGCAGGAAGATCTGTCCGTCGGTGATGGAAATGACGTTCGTCGGAATATAAGCAGAGATATCTCCGGCTTGTGTTTCTACGAACGGCAAAGCTGTAATTGATCCTGCGCCTTTCGCGTCACTAAGCTTTGCTGCACGCTCAAGCAGACGGGAATGAAGGTAGAATACATCCCCAGGGAACGCTTCACGGCCTGGCGGACGGCGAAGAAGCAAGGAAAGCTCACGGTAAGCAGCCGCTTGTTTAGAAAGATCATCGTATACAACAAGAACGTGCTTGCCGTTGTACATAAATTCCTCTGCCATTGTAACCCCTGCATACGGAGCCAGGTACAGAAGCGGTGCCGGCTGTGACGCAGACGCCGTTACAACGATTGTATAATCAAGCGCGCCGTGCTTACGCAATGTTTCTACTACGCCGCGGACTGTTGATTCTTTTTGACCGATCGCAACGTATACGCAGATCATGTCTTGGTCTTTTTGGTTCAGGATCGCATCGATCGCAACAGAAGTTTTACCTGTTTGACGGTCACCGATGATCAGCTCACGCTGGCCGCGGCCGATTGGAATCAGTGCATCGATCGCTTTAATACCGGTTTGAAGCGGTTCATGAACGGATTTACGGTCCATAACGCCTGGTGCAGGGCTTTCGATCGGACGTGTTTTGCTTGTGAGGATCGGGCCAAGTCCGTCTACCGGCTGACCTAATGGGTTCACAATACGGCCGATTAGTTCCTCACCGACAGGAACCTCCATGATGCGGCCTGTTCTTTTTACTTCGTCTCCCTCACGGATCTCACTGAAAGGTCCTAAAATGACGATACCTACGTTTGATTCTTCAAGGTTTTGAGCCATACCCAAAACACCGTTTGAAAATTCGACAAGTTCACCGGCCATACAATTGTCAAGGCCGTGTACACGAGCAATACCGTCACCGACTTGGATGACTGTACCTACGTCTTGAACTTCAATATCAGATTGATAATTTTGTATTTGCTGTTTTATCAGCGTGCTAATCTCTTCAGCTTTGATGCTCACTTAGGTTTCACCCCTTCTATCGATTTTCCCCGGCAAGTTGACGTTCAATGCGATGAAGCTTTCCGCTTACGCTGCCGTCAAAAATCCGGTTTCCAATGCGGACTTTAATGCCGCCTATTAAACCCGTCTGCACTTCATTTCTGATTCTCAGTGAAGCGACTCCGGCTTTCTTTGCAAACACTTGTGATAATGATGAAATTTCCGCATCCGTCAGCGGTTTCACTGAATATACGGTCGCGTCTTCTATTTGACGAGCCTCATTTGCGAGTTTGATAAACTCATCTGTGAGCTCAGGCACAATCGCGGCACGATGGCGGTCAATCAAAAGAAAAATCGTATTGAGCACGGGCTGTGACAAAGAGCCAAATGCATTTTGAATCAGCTCTTTTTTCTTCGCAGCCGGCACCTTCGGATGGTTTAACACATCATTAAGCGCTTTTTCATTTTGAAACACTTGTTTTACAACGGTTAGCTCTTCTTCAACTTGATTCAGCTGAGCGGAATCATTGGCAATATCAAAAAGAGCTGACGCATATCGTTTAGAGACAGCTGATCCACTCATCGGCTTTCTCCTACCTCTTTAAGATAGTCCTGGATCAATTTCTCTTGAGCTTGTTCATCCAGTTCTTTTTCGATCACTTTCGACGCAATCATGACAGAAAGAGACGCTACTTGCTCGCGGAGAGCAGAAACCGCCTGTTCTTTTTCCTTCACGATTTCAGTTCTTGCTGCTTCTTTCAGACGTTCAGATTCTACACGTGCAGCCTGAATAATCTCTTCTTTTTGCTTATCTCCCAGTTTCTTTGCGTTTTCGATAAGAGTTTGGGATTCCTGTCTTGCTTCTTTTAAAAGAACGCGCTGCTCTTCAATCAGCTGCTGCGCTTCTTTATTTTTTTCTTCAGCAGACGTAATTTCTCCAGCGATGTGGTCTTCACGCTGTTTCATTATGTTTAATAGCGGCCCTAAAGCGTATTTCTTCAGAAGCGCTAATAAGATTAACATAGCTAACAGTTGGAACAGGATATCTCCGCCGTTAAACGACAATCCTAGTTCAAGTGGTAATTGAGACATCTACTACGGCAACTCCCTTCTGCAGGTTTTTCTTTGCTGATTCAGCAGCCGCACTTGTCTCTTTTCAGCCGGCAAGGCGGGATGCTTATCAGACATAAAGCAATGGCGAAGGTTCTCTTGGAATGATCTTCGCCATTTTTAGTTCATATAAGGCTTTTATGCTTAGCCAAAGAACGCTAAGAATGCGATAACGACAGCGATAATAGGAAGGGCTTCAACTAATGCGATACCCATGAACATAAGCGTTCTAAGTTCTTTACCTGCTTCCGGCTGACGGGCAATCCCCTCTACCGTACGTGAAACAATCAAACCGTTACCAATACCTGCACCAAGTGCACCTAAACCAATTGCAATCGCAGCTGCTATTAAATTCATGAAAAAGTTCCTCCTTTAAAATGTTATCCGTTTGGATATAATGTTTTAATGATCATGACTGATTTTATGAGACATGTACACCATCGTCAGCATTGTAAAGATAAACGCTTGGATGGCACCTATAAATAAACTGAATGCTTGCCATGCCAGCATTGGCAGAATGGCGCCGATCGTACCGACAAGACCGAGAGCCACACTTTGTGAGTAATGGCTTGTCGCTAATCCCGCAAGCAGGCCGAGAAGAATCTCACCGGCGAAGATGTTACCATAAAGCCTCAAACCGAGAGTCAGCGTATTCGCAAACTCTTCGATGATTTTCATCGGGAACATTAATGGAACAGGTCTTAAATAGTCTTTGGAATATTCCTTGAGCCCTTTCATCTTCACACCATAGTAGTGAGTTAAAGCAACAACCATCACGGCTAGCGTTAATGTAATGGCAGGATCGGCTGTCGGAGATTTCCACCAGAGCTCATGTCCGATTGTAATAGAGAACGGCAGCCCCAGCATATTCGACACAAATATGTACATCAGCAATGTGACACCAAGTGCCAAGAAGTTAGCCCCTGTTTTCAAATCCATTGTACTGCCGATAATATTGCGGACGAAATCCACAACCCATTCCATAAAATTCTGGGCTTTTCCGGGACGGATCGAAAGCGTTCTTGTCGTTAATATAGCAATCAATAAAACAATCACACTCGCCACAGTAATCATCAGAATGTTTGTCAGATTAAAAGTAAGACCTAGAAATTCAATAGTTCTGTATTCATGATTCAAAGGGTTTTCACCTCTCTTCCATTGATGAACGTTTAAGCTGGATAAAGGAATCTATCATAATGACAGGGTATATTGTCATTAATCCAATAACTGTACTTGCCATATGAAAATGCTCGGGATTTTTATAGGCAACAGCCGCAGCAAGAATCGCATTGCACCAGCGCGCTGCGCTCCCAAGAGATCGTATGGACTTCCCTTTCTCAACGGCTCTGTCAAAAGCGTTCATTCTCCTGACGAGCAGTAAAAAATTAAACAAACTGAAAACAGTTCCCAGAATAAGGCCTAAAAACACGGTTTTATACGCTGTTAAACCATAACCCAGTACATACACTGCCAAAATGAACAATAGATATTTACGTTGTCTGCTAAATGTAAGCTTGGGATCGTCCATCAATTATCTGTCTCCTGATGAAAAAATAATGTATAGCTTAGATACGGCATAAATCAGCGGTTAACCCTAGTAGAAGACCTTTTTTGTCCGGCAAAACGGGCCTGTTCGAAAAAATCATTCATCCGCAAGCCTTGCAAGGATGCTGTTTCATTCGCTTAAATAAATCCTCATAATACGGGTTTACTGAGAGGATTTACATTGGGGATGAGGACTATAATGAAAGCTATGAAAACCTTCTCATAATACCCTCGTTTAGCATACAATAGCCCCTAACATGTGTCAATCTGTTTAAAGTTAAAAAACTTTTTATACTGTACGCCTCCACAGAATGTTCACATTTTCACCTATAATTGTATACAAATTGACCGAATAGCAAATAACTGGATAAAAAAGAAAACCCGACAAAGGGTTTTCTTTTTTATTTTGTTCCAAACATACGGTCTCCTGCGTCTCCAAGACCTGGAACGATATAACCTTTTTCATTTAATTTTTCATCAAGCGCCGCAATGTAAATATCCACGTCCGAATGATGCTTCTGCAATTCCTCTACACCCTCCGGTGCCGCTACAAGACACATGAAACGAATATTCTTCGCACCGCGTTTTTTGAGGCTGTGAATGGCTTCAACTGCGGAACCGCCTGTGGCCAGCATCGGGTCAACGACGATGAATTCACGCTCTTCCACATCAGAAGGAAGCTTCACATAGTATTCCACGGGTTTTAAGGTTTCAGGATCACGGTACAGACCGACATGTCCTACTTTTGCCGCAGGGATCAGTTTTAAAATGCCTTCAACCATTCCTAAACCTGCTCTAAGGATAGGAACAACTCCCAGTTTTTTCCCTGAGATGACTTTCGATTTCGCAGTCTGAACCGGTGTGTTGATATCCACTTCCTCTAGAGGGAGATCACGGGTAATTTCAAACGCCATAAGCGTGGCTACTTCATCTACAAGCTCTCTAAAATCCTTCGTACCTGTCTCTTCATTCCGAATATATGTCAGCTTGTGTTGAATTAAAGGATGATCAAATACATAAACCTTTCCCATACTGTGTTTCAGCTCCTTTTTTATTGTCCCATCGACAATTTCACACTTCTATTGATTCTACAAAAAAAGACATTGAGTTTCAAGAACCTCGTCAAAAAACCCGCCGGGCATTGGCCCGAGCGGGTTTTCAATCTTAGTAACCTAATTCTTTATATAGAGGGAATTTGCCAGTCAAAGCTGCTACGCGCTGTCTCGCTTCTTCGAGTTTTCCTTCATCTTCGTGGTTTTTCAATGCAAGCCCAATGATGGCACCTACTTCATCCAATGCGTCTCCGTCAAAACCGCGGCTTGTCACAGCTGCTGTACCAAGACGGATACCGCTTGTTACGAAAGGTTTTTCCGGATCGTATGGAATTGCGTTTTTATTTGAAGTAATACCGATTTCATCAAGCACGTGCTCCGCAACTTTACCAGTCAGTCCGAGAGAACGAAGATCAACAAGGATAAGGTGGTTGTCAGTTCCGCCTGAAACGAGCTGGATGCCCTCTTTCGTTAACGATTCAGCCAGGCGTTTTGCATTTGAAATAACGTTTTGGGCATATGTTTTGAAATCATCCTGCAATACTTCGCCGAATGAGACTGCTTTTGCCGCAATAACGTGCATCAGCGGGCCGCCTTGAATGCCAGGGAAGATCGATTTATCAATTTTCTTGCCGAACTCTTCACGGCAAAGGATCATACCGCCGCGAGGTCCGCGAAGTGTTTTATGTGTTGTGGTTGTTACGAAATCAGCGTAAGGAACCGGGTTCGGATGAAGGCCTGCCGCAACAAGTCCTGCGATGTGCGCCATATCCACCATAAAGTAAGCGCCGACTTCATCAGCAATTTCACGGAATTTTTCAAAGTCGATTGTACGAGGATACGCACTTGCTCCTGCTACGATAAGCTTCGGCTTATGAGCGAGGGCTTTTTCACGCACGTCATCGTAATCAATATATTGAGTTTCTTTATCTACGCCGTACTCAACAAAGTTATATTGAACACCGCTGAAGTTGACTGGACTTCCGTGTGTTAAATGGCCGCCGTGGGAGAGGTTCATCCCAAGTACCGTATCGCCTTGCTCCAAAATTGTGAAGTACACTGCCATGTTTGCTTGTGCGCCTGAATGCGGCTGAACGTTTACATGCTCCGCTCCAAAGATCTCCTTCGCGCGGTCACGAGCGATATCTTCAACGACATCGACGTGCTCACATCCGCCATAGTAGCGTTTGCCCGGATATCCTTCAGCGTATTTATTTGTCAAAACAGATCCTTGTGCTTCCATAACCGCTTCACTTACAAAGTTCTCAGAAGCAATCAATTCGATTTTAGTCTGTTGGCGTTCACGCTCATTTTTAATGGCGTTAAACACTTGTTCATCTTGCGCAGGTAAATGTTTCATCAGCGAGATCCTCTCCTATCCGTATCCTGTTCTTTGTTTTTACCACCACTATTGTACATGGTTTTTTAGGCCAATGTAAAAGATTATTTTTAAAAAATCAAAACTTTCAATGGTAAAAACGAATATTAATAACCTAAATTCAAATTAAAGTTCGGAATTTATTTTACTGCCCTTAAAACAAAAGAAAAGACCGGCAATGCAGTCCTTTCATTCGCACTCATAAACCGCCCGTACTCCGCCGATCAGTTTTGGCCGCGTACGCGCTAATGTCACATGGGCTGCACCGAGACTGTTTTGAGAGACTCGTACAGGGACAGCCACCTGCTTTAGATGCATGCCGATAAACGTATCGCCGATGTCTATTCCGGCATCAGCCTGAATGGTTTCGACAAGAACAGGAGACTTCATCTGCTTGAACGCATAAGAAGCCATCGCCCCGCCCGCTTTTGGGACGGGTACGGCAGAAACGGTTGGAAGCCTAAACAGCCGGGCCGTTTCTTCCTCAACGACAAGCGCTCTGTTCAAATGCTCACAGCATTGAAACGCGAGATGGATTCCCGTTTTTCCCTTAAGCTCGGCAAGCCCGCTGTAGATGCTTTCCGCGATGTCTACACTGCCCGATGTTCCGATCCGGCTGCCGGCCACTTCGCTCGTGCTGCATCCAAGGACAAAGAGCTGATCTTGTTTCAATCCCGCTTGTTCCTGAAATTCAAACAGCATCGTCTTCCACGTTTGCTTGATCTCACTCATTGAACAGCACCCCTACAGGTTTTTCTCTTCATAATCTGAGATTTTTCCAATACGGGTTTGATGTCTTCCTCCGGTAAACTCAGTGGTCAGCCAGATTTTCGCAATTTCCCGCGCCAAACCGGGGCCGATCACTCGCTCACCCATCGCGAGGATGTTTGTATCATTATGCTCTCTCGTCGCTTTTGCGCTGAATGTATCGTGCGCCAGCGCGCAGCGGATGCCTTTGACTTTATTGGCGGAAATGCTCATGCCAATACCTGTCCCGCAAATTAAAATCCCTCTGTCAACTTCGCCGCTAACCACTTTTTCGGCCACCGGAAAAGCATAATCCGGATAATCGACAGATCCGCTGCCGCAGTCACAGCCCATATCAATATATTCAATTTGCAATTCGTCCATTAACTCTTTGATTTCATTTCGAATGTGAACGCCGCCATGATCCGATGCTATTGCTACTTTCATCTGCTTTTCCTCCCAGCGTGTGTGATGCGGCCCCGCCCGCTATGTTGACCACGCAGCCTGTCCGCTCTTTTATTCACACCATATGATGTGCTTTTCACTATATTCTACTCCTTCACGCAGGATTTGCAAATGACCTGTTTGCAGATATGCTCAACTTACCTGCTGTCTTTTTTCAATTGTTTTGCCAGCTGCCGAAGAAGCTCTTCAAGCTCATCTCTCGTTTGTTTATAGATGTCAATCGATCCGCCGAACGGATCGATGACATCCCCATGGCTCCCTGTGACATATTCTTTTAATGTAAACACTTTATCACGATAACGTCCAAATTGGCTGGCAATGATCTGTTTGTGCTGATGGGTCATAGCCAGAATTAAATCAGCTGATTCCATATGTTCTTCAGTTAATGGAGAAGACACATGATTTAGGGCAATGTGTTTTTCAAACAGCGCTTCGACCGCTTGAGGCGTCGCTCTCCCGTTAGGCGAAGCAAACACGCCTGCCGAGCGGACACTGACATTCAGCCCTTCCGTTTCTGCAATTGATTTAAAAAGCGCCTCAGCCATTGGGCTGCGGCACGTATTTCCAGTACAGACAAAAATAATGTTCATGTCAGTCACCCCTTATTTTCTCTATTATATATGAAGAAAAAAGAAACGGCGACTTCGTTTCTTTTATTGGTATATTAAATTGGCAAAAGCAGCTTAAGCCCGAATACGATTAATATGATGCCCCCTAGCGCTTCGCTGTATGTGCCAAGCCAAGACTGCACTTGTTTTCCGATCAGCAGGCCCAGCCATGTCAAAATCATGCTGATAAGCCCGAACAGGGTAATTGTAAGGAGAGGATGCGATCCGTATATCCCTAAGCTCAATCCGACGGAGAAGCTGTCAAGGCTGACGCCAATGGCAAACAGCAATAAGCCCGGCCCTGTCGGCGACATGAATCGTTCTTCTGACTGTTTAAAAGAAGCCATAAGCATTTGAACCCCCAGAACAAACAGCAGCGAACCCCCGATATAAACCGCTAACACACCAAGGAGCCCTGACAGCATGTTACCGGCCGCCATTCCTCCTAAAGGCATGATGACGTGAAAGAGGCCGATGATGAAACCAATATAGAATATCTGCTTTTTCCTGAGTTTGACCATGCCCATTCCGAGACCGACAGAAAAAGCATCCATCCCTAAAGCAAACGCCATGATGCTTAAAGTAATCAGTTCGCCTATGAACAAATCCGACATACATAAATAACCCCCTTGGACACGCCCCGCTATTTTAGCCTATGCGTGTCCAAAAAGGGTTAGAACATCTGACTGTGTTCAGCGAATCACTCTTCCGCCGGCGGCTTTCATCAGCCTATTCATAATGGCGAGACCGACGCCCGTGTCTGGAAAGGATTCCGCAATAATAAAATCCACCTTATTCTCGTCAAAGCTGCGTAAAGCATCGTACAGCGCTGCCGCAACAGTCTCAAGCTGAGCCCGTCTGCCGCAGCTCTTCACATAATCAGCGGAATAAACACCCGCGTTTTCTTCTGTCGTCAGGACACCGACCCGTCTTCCGCCCTGTTGATATTCTTGGATGAGATGCTGAATGCGCTCTGGGCCGCCTTCACAAATAGCAAGCGGCGCTGTCGGCGCAT
Source organism: Bacillus sp. T17B1 (assembly GCF_026796395.1). Classification (NCBI taxonomy): domain Bacteria; kingdom Bacillati; phylum Bacillota; class Bacilli; order Caryophanales; family Bacillaceae; genus Bacillus; species Bacillus sp. T17B1. The sequence continues at coordinate 17,427 of NZ_JALAYA010000022.1, read as the reverse complement.
AATGTGTATATTTCATTCCTGGAGAAATCGGCTTCTCATTTTGATCACTGAGTCCTTTATCCACAAGGATCGGTCCGATCTCCGCTTCAATTTGTTCTTTTGTAATGCCGCCTGGGCGCAGGAGAACAGGGATGTCGCCCGTACATGATAGTACGGTTGATTCGACCCCAATTCCGGTAGGACCTCCGTCCATAATTCCAGCTATTCGGCCATCCAAGTCGTGAGCCACATGCTCCGCCTTTGTTGGACTTGGCTTGCCTGATAGATTGGCGCTAGGTGCCGCAATCGGCAAACCCGACTCTCGAATCAATGCTAGGGCAAGCGGATGATCCGGCATCCTAATGGCAACCGTTTCAAGCCCAGCCGTTACACGAGGTGAGAGCGCACCAGGTTTGCAAGGCAGAATGAGCGTAAGTGCTCCGGGCCAAAACCGTTTCATTAATGTTTTCGCCTTTTCCGGCGCCGGACCCGTTAAACCGTCAAGCTGACTGATGTCCGCAATGTGGACAATCAGGGGATTATCGCTCGGCCTCCCCTTTGCCTCATATATTTTTTTGACAGCATCTGTGTTTTTCGCGTTTGCGCCGAGACCGTATACCGTTTCTGTCGGGAACGCAACGACCTCATTTTCTCGGAGCAAAGCAGCTGCTTGTGCAATTTGTGGATCATTTGTGGATAACTCGTCAGTTACATCCACAAACCATCTTTTCGTTTTCATTTCTGACCAAACTCCTTATTCACAACAATAAAACGATTGTTTTACGCGTGTAATTCTTTTGAAAGTATAAAAGATGTCCTGTAATAAAACAAGCGTTATCCACAAATTGTGGACAACGCTAATGAAGAAGTGGATAAGTATGTGTATAAATCACGAACATCCAGACGCTTTTTTCATCAAGACCGCCCCTTCGGTTTGCCGCAATTCACAGAAGTGATCAGAAGAAAACAGCTCTTCAGGTACGCTTTCAGCTTGTTCAAATCCCAGCGCCGCCAGGAAGTCAGCAGAAGAATGCTGATTCGCAATTAAATATACTGTTTTGATTTGGTGCTTTTCGCACAGCAGCTCCATGCTTTGAAAGAGCGTCACAATATGGCCTTGGTGAAGCTTGTCCGATATGACAAGTGATCGGAGCAGTCCTTGATCACAGCTTATTTTTTCAATTCCGAGACATCCGGCAATGTTTTTCTCGCTGTCCTCCAGCATAAGAAACTGCGTGAAGCCTTCTTTCACGCCTTCATGATTGGTTTTCGCCTGTTTTAAAAATTTCTCGAGCACGTCTCCGTCTTTTTCCCTTGCCACCCGCAGTTGATAAAACATCCGTTCACCCCATTTTTGCATTCTTTCTTCCAATCTATGAGGCAAATCTATTTTTAGACCAGGTGATTAGGAAAAAAGGCCGGAAATCCATTCGACTAAGAAGAATTTCACTTCTGTGCCGCCTTCCTTCTCTTCTTTCTCTTCTTTCTCTTCTTTCTCTTCTTTCTCTGCTTTTTTGGCTTTTTCCGCTTTAGCGGTTACGTCCTCAAGCACTTTCTCAGTCTGCTTTTTTGAGGCTTCTTTATCTTCCTGTTCTTTGACGGCTTCCCCGTTCGAAAAATCGAGAAAGCAGAGCGGCGGGAACAGCACACACCACCAGTTGGCGCCGTCGCCGTTTCCAAGCGTAATCAGAATCGCTTCATACTCACCAGCCGGATAAACCATGTTGCCGTAAAGCTTTGTCGGAAATGAGATTTTGTCAAAATCAACGGATATCGATTGGTTCGCTCCTTCTTTCTCCATTGTTTCCTTTGCAATTGCTTTGATTTCAGGGAGCTTTGAGCGAATCACACGCCGTGCTTCTTCAATAGAAGTAATATCTTTTACCCAAGTTGTGATTTCTTTATTCACTGCGTCTCTTATATGACGCTTTAATTGCTGATCTTTGTCACTGTCGCTATTTGCTAATATTCTCAGGCGAATCGCCTGATCCGGTATGACTACTGGCTGATTTTCTGATTGCTGTGCCGTCTCTTCTTTTGCCAGCCCTACAAGCGCTCCGGATAATAAAAGAAAGATATATATACATATGATTATTGTTTTTTTCATCGGTCCCCACCGTTCCTCTCCGTGCTTTGTTTCTATCCCTATTATGGACAAGGAGAGCCTAAGGTAAACGTACAGGGTGAAAAAAATCTAGCAAGCTGTTAATCTAATTTATGGTACGATAGTGTTTTAGGAGGTTTAAGATGAAATATAATTATACAGTGCTGTTATCAGCATTCACGATGTCGGTTCTTTATTCGATTATCTATATTCATTCATTTATCATTGCCGCTGTCATCACGATGGCATTTTATTTTCTGTTTCCTTATTTGATATTCGCGCTGCCGCTCCAATTCATGATGAATAAAAAACCGAAACGGTTCAGCCCTTTGTATTTGCTGTATTACCTTGTCGCGGCTTTTATTGCCAACGCGATCATTTTCGGCGTGCTGCAGCCTTCGGGACAATCTCTGTTTCAAAATACAGCCTTCTATCTTTTCGCTGTATTAACAGCTCTTGTTTATTGGATATGGGATTCTGTTTTACTGCAAAAAAAGGAAGCCGAATGAGGCTTCCTTTTTTCATTAAAACAAAACCGTCAGCAAATAACATAGAATAGAAGGTATCGCCGCAACAAAGAAAGCAGCCGCCATTTTCAAGCGGGCTGTACGGCCTTCTTTGGTTTCTGAATGGTAGTTTGCCCGCTGATCGCTTCCGCTTACAGCCAAACCCGATGTGATGATCGCAAGCCCAACCAAAACAAGAGACACAACGCCAAACGTCGTTTCATATGAAAGAGCCTGCGAAAAAATGGTGCCAACCATGCTTTCAATCGCAATGAGCAAAATTCCTGCTGCCAGGGCTTTTTTCATCTTTTACATCCCCTTTGCTGGTGTTAACACAGCTTGATTCATCAACTCGCCAGCAAGCTGCTTATATATCTTTATGAATCACGGCGCATATGGTTCTGTCTTTTCCGTTAATATCTTTCAGCACTTCCACTTCCGAGCCCTTAAACGTCTTGAGAATCAGCTCTTTCACCGCTGCGCCCTGTTTCCATCCGATTTCAAAAACGACAAATACTTTATCTTTCATGACAAGCGGGATGTCTTCCATCAACCGCTTATAGAATTTAAGCCCGTCTCCGCCGTCGGTAAGAGCGTGCAGCGGCTCATGAAAACGGACAATCTCTGATAGATCAGCCATTTCTCCTTCTGAAATATAAGGAGGATTCGAGACGACAATATCCACTTTTTTGCCTTGCTTAATTAAAGGCTCAAGCAGATCGCCCTGATAAAAGCGCACATCTGCGCCGAGCGTATCCGCATTGGCAGAGGCGACTTGCAGCGCCTCTTTCGAGATATCGACAGCCGACACAGAAAAGTTTTTGTTTTCAAGCGCAAGCGTGACGGCTATCGCGCCGCTCCCTGTACCAACGTCAATGACTTCGAGCCTGCTGTCTTCAGAAAAGACATGCCGATATTTTTCAAGCAGATGATAGACAACCTCTTCTGTTTCCGGCCTCGGGATTAACACATCATCATTCACCATAAATTCCCGTCCGTAAAAAAACTCTCTTCCGATAATGTATTGAACCGGCACGCCCTCTTTATGCATCTCAACGTGACGCTTAAAGCGATACAGTTCGTCTTCGCCAATCGGTTCCTGTAAGCTGGCGAGCAGCTTGCTTCTGTCCATTCCAGTATCATAAAGCAAAAGCAGCTCGGCCGCATTTTCTTCTCTTCCCGCTTTGGTTAAATAAGAAGAAGCCCATTTCAGGGCTTCAAATATCGTCTTCATCTTAACCTTCCGCTTGCTGAAGCTTGCTTGCCTGATCTTCAACGATCAGCGCTTCAATCACTTCGTCTAGTTTTCCTTCAAGAATCTGATCAAGCTTTTGAATCGTCAAGCCGATTCTGTGATCCGTCACACGGTTTTGCGGGAAGTTGTATGTGCGGATACGTTCAGAACGGTCACCTGATCCGACTGCTGATTTCCGTGTTTGATCATATTCAGCCTGAGCTTCCTGCTGGAATTTATCGTAGATTCTGGCACGGAGAACCTTCATTGCTTTTTCTTTGTTCTTGATTTGAGATTTTTCATCCTGGCATGATACAACTACACCTGTCGGCAAATGCGTCAGACGAACGGCAGACATTGTTGTGTTAACGCTTTGTCCGCCCGGTCCGCTTGATGCAAACGTATCAACACGGATATCCTTCTCATGAATGTCGACCTCTACCTCTTCTGCCTCAGGAAGACATGCTACTGTTGCAGTAGAGGTATGGATACGGCCGCCTGATTCTGTTTCGGGAACACGCTGTACGCGATGGGCGCCGTTTTCATATTTGAGTTTAGAATATGCGCCGCTTCCCGTAATCATAAAGATGATCTCTTTGTAGCCGCCCGTTCCGGTTACACTCGCTTCCATGACCTCTGTTTTCCAGCCTTGCAGCTCGGCATAACGGGAATACATTCTATACAGGTTACCCGCGAATAAAGCGGCTTCCTCGCCTCCCGCAGCTCCACGGATCTCCATGATAACGTTTTTGTCGTCATTAGGATCTTTCGGAATCAGGAGCACTTTCAAGCGTTCTGACAGTGTTTCCGTTTCCTTCTGAAGTTCAGAAATCTCTTCCTTCACCATGTCGCGCATCTCAGCATCCAGCTTCTCTTCAAGCATCGCTTTTGCATCAGCCAGCTGTTCTGACGCATCTCTGTATTGTCTATATACGTCAACTGTTTCTTGTATATCAGATTGCTCTTTTGAATATTCTCTAAGCTTTTTCGGATCGTTGACTACTTCTGGATCGCTTAAAAGCTCATTTAATTTTTCGTATCGTTCTTCGATTGACTTTAAACGGTCTAACACGGTCTTCACCTCTGTTTTCCTGTGCGTAACATTCTCATTATAGTATAGTGATTAACCCCAGTCAAAAGCATTTCAATCCCAGCTGGAAAAGCCTTCTCTGCTATACTGGGAATCAAGGAGGGATGATGTTGCTGAAATCCATACATCATATTGCAATCATATGTTCAGATGTTGAAAAGTCGAAAGCTTTCTACGTACATAAGCTTGGTTTTCAGGTGATTCAAGAAACGTATCGCGAAGACCGCGGTTCCTATAAGCTGGATTTGTCGCTTAACGGCTCGTATGTCATTGAGCTGTTCTCTTTTCCTGATCCGCCCGCACGCCAAACACGGCCTGAAGCTGCAGGCCTGCGCCACCTCGCCTTCTCAGTCGGCAACTTGGATGAGGCCGTTCAAGAGCTTCATGAAAAAGGGATCGAAACAGAGCCAATCAGAACAGATCCGCTGACCGGCAAAAGGTTCACCTTCTTTTTTGATCCTGACCAGCTTCCTTTAGAGCTGTATGAACAATAACAGTTTTTGAAGAAAAAAAGGAGATACCCACTTTCTTTGCCGAATCTTTTCTTGTTTTGTCTAACAGGAAGGGAACCGCATTCTATGGTCGAATACCTAGCTAAAAAGGAGGTATGGGATCATGAATACAAATATGGTAGCAAGTGAACTCGGCGTCTCCGCGAAAACGGTGCAGCGATGGGTGAAGCAGCTGAATCTTCCGGCCGAACGCAATGAGCTCGGGCACTATTCGTTCACTACAGAAGATGTGAAGGTTCTAAAATCAGTTCAAAAACAAATCTCTGAAGGCACGGCAATTCAGGATATTCATGTGCCGCAAAGCACGAAGAAGCGCACAGGCTTCATTGTTCAAAAAACAAATGGCGACACAGAACAGCGAATTGAACAGCTCGAACAGAAGCTGGACACGCTATTACAGCAAAGGCAGGACGAAAATGAACTGCTGATAAGGATTTCGGAACTGGAACGCCAGCTGAAACAAAAAGCCGATGAGGGTGTATCTTATCAGCTGCTTCAGCACCGCAGAGAAATTGATGACATCCTTGCAGACCTGCAATCACTGACCTCACAAATGAAAGAATTCACCGCTCAGCCGATCCCCGAGACTGCTGCTGCTTCTGAAAAAACCAAAACAAGAAAAAAACCGCTGCTGTCACTGTTCAAATTTCAAACCTAAGCAAAAAAGCTCCCCATAAAGGGAGCTTTTTTAATTATGCAGTAAGCGCGATAATGATCGGAAGTGAAATCAATGACAGAATCGCACTGATCACAAACGCAGAAGCTGTTTCTTCCTCTTGTTTCTCGAAACGAGTCGCAATCATGGCCGCAACAGCAGACCCAGGGAATGCAACAAGTAGGATCGCTTTTGTCATTTGGTCAGCTGGTAGTCCGACTGCAAGAGCAATCAGGAACATTAACGCAGGCTGAACCGCAACTTTGAGTAACGCAATACCAAATGCCGGTACGCTGAGTTTGATACTGCGGATACCAACAGTAACACCGACAGCAAAGAGAGCAACACCAGATGTTGTGCTTCCAAGCTGATCGAGCATTTTAACACCCAGCTCAGGAAGAGTGACACCGCAAAGCACTAAGATCATACTGATTAACGGAGCAGCTGCAAGCGGCTCAGAAAGACCGTGCAGGATTGATTTTCCTGTCATCTTCCAGAAGCTGTCGCCGCCCTCTTCATTTTTCTTAGAAGACTCACCGACAGTAGCAATAATAATCGCAAGCGGATCAAGAATCGCATTAACAACGATACCTGTAACCGCGATCGGAATCGCAACCTCTTGCGCACCAAACAAGCTTCCCAGTACAGGAATACCCATAAATGCGAATGTCGGCTGTGCAGAGTTCAAAGAAAATACGGATGAGTTCGTTAAATCATATTTAAACACAAATCTGCAAAGCAATAAAATAACGATATAGAAACCAACAATCCCAATAGTTAAAGAAACCATTAATGGAATTTGAGATAAAAATTCACTTCTGGAAGTTGTCAAAATACCAGCGATAAAGTGAGCTGGAAGTGCGTATTTCGTTACTAACGTACTTACCCCTTTTGCCGACTTGGCATCGTAACTTCCAAAATGTCCTGCAAACCAACCCAGCACGATAACAAAGAAAATCGGTGCCAGGAGGATTAAGATATCTAAGATGCTCAAAATATTCTCCTCCAAATCCTATGTCCGTATACTGTAGCTTTACAAAAAGCTTTCCCTCGGACGAAAAAATTTACTCGCTAATTATTTCGCGATGACTTTTTTGTATTCCGGTGTCCACATTGCATCAAGAACCGCTTGTTTCACATCTTCTGGCTGACGATTTGCTACGCCGTCTTTAATAGCAGCTTCAGCAACAGCAATCGCAACTTGAATAGAAACTTCTTGAAGCTTGTCAATGCTTGGAAGCAAACCTGCTCCAGGTGTTTCAAGATCAACCATTTCAGCAATCGCATCAGCAGTAGCAGCAAACATAGCAGGCGTAATGATACGCGCTTCAGCTACAATTGAACCAAGTCCAAGACCAGGGAACGCGAATGCGTTGTTAGATTGTCCGATTTCATAAGAAACACCGTTGTATTCTACATTTTCAAATGGGCTTCCTGTTGCAATAAGCACTTTTCCGTCAGTCCATTTGAACAGATCTTCAGGAACTGCTTCGGCAAGATGAGTCGGGTTAGACATCGGCATGATAACCGGACGGTCTACGTGAGAAGCCATCTCTTTCACAATTTCCTCTGTGAACGCACCTGAAACCCCTGAAGTACCAATCAAGATAGTTGGTTTCGCTTGGCGAACCACTTCATCGAATGGAATTTGGCCTTTTTCATCGCGTTTCCAGTCTTTTACTTCATCTGTACTGCGAAGATATGGTTTTTGGAAATCAAGGATGCCTTCGATTTCTTCAGTCAGCAAGCCTCTGTAATCAATTGTGTAGAAGCGTTTGTTAGCTTCTTCTTCAGATAATCCAGCAAGCACCATTGTGTCACGGATTTGATCGGCAATACCGATACCAGCAGAACCAGCACCGAAGACAACAACACGCTGATCTTTAATAGAAGCACCAGTTTTCTTCATAGCGGCAAGCACACCAGCGAGTGTGATCGCGCCTGTACCTTGGATATCATCATTAAATGTAAGAATTTCATGGTTGTATTTTTTCATGATATTGCGTGCATTTTTGTTACCAAGGTCTTCCCAGTGAAGAAGTGCTTTAGGGAAGAATTTCAAAGCTGCTTTTACATAAGCGTCAATGAAAGCTTCATAGCGTTCGCCTTGAACACGTTCATGCTTGTTACCAATATATAAAGGATCGTTCAGAAGTTTTTCGTTGTTTGTACCGACATCAAGTACGACCGGGATAACACGGCTAGGGTCAATACCAGCTGCTGCAGTGTAAACCGCCAATTTACCGATTGCGATGTTAATACCGCCTACACCCCAGTCACCGATACCGAGAATACTTTCAGAGTCAGTGGCAACGATAAGATCAATATCGCCTGCTGTCGCATGAAGGTTTTCAAAAGCTTTTTCAATACCGTCAATATTGTCGATTGACAAGTAGACACCTTGAGGTCTTCTATATTCATGGCTGTATTCCTGAATCGCTTCACCAACTGTTGGTGTGTAAACAACAGGAAGCATTTCGCGAAGATGATTTTTCAGCAATTTATAGAAAAGAACTTCGTTACGGTTTGCAAGATCACTTAAGTAAACATTTTGACGAAGGCGGTCAGGCTGCGCTTGAAATTGCTCGTATGCGCGTTGTGCTTGTTGATCAAGAGAAAGTACAGTCGGCGGCAGAAGTCCTTCTAAGCCAAGCTCTTGTCTTTCTTCTATTGAAAAAGCAACACCTTTATTCAAAGTAGGAATAGATAAAACTTCTTTTCCTCTAAGAGTTGTTTCTAAGTGGCCTTCTTTCGTTTTTTTTATGTTATTCAAGCAAATCTCCTTCTTTCTTGAAATAGTTAACCAAGTTAAGTAATAACCCATCTAAAAAATACCGATCATGATCTTTATGCGACTTTGTGACAATTATTCGAACAATGTCTCAAAACTATTTACATTACGTAAGCTATTGTATGCCTGTCCAAATCAAAATTCAAGGGAAGAAAATTAGTTAATTTTTTAATACACTTAATTAAATTTTTTAATTGTATATTATCAGAATATAGAAAAAACACCGGTGTTTTTCGCCGGTGTTTTCTATCTTTAGACCCATGTTTTGGACTATTTTTTAGATTTTCCAAGGACTTCGTGGTGATGTCTGCATCTTGCTTCATACGATTCGGATGCGCCCACCAAAATGACCGGATCATCGTAAGAAGCAGGTTTACCGTCAATCAGACGCTGTGTTCTGCTGGCCGGTGATCCGCAGACAGAACAGACGGCTTGCAGCTTTGTCACACTTTCTGCAATCGCCATAATACTCGGGACGACGCCAAACGGCTCTCCCCTAAAATCCATATCAAGGCCCGCCGCAATCACACGGTAGCCTTTATCGGCAAGAGATGATAAAACCTCAACAATTTCCTCATCAAAAAACTGCACTTCATCAACCGCAATCACATCCGTACTCTCACTGATGTGATCCCAAATGTCCGCAGCAGAAGAAATGGAATAGCTTGTCATTGATGTTCCATTATGGGAGACAACAGCATCTTCGCTGTATCGATTATCAATCACAGGTTTAAATACCCTGACTTCCTGCTTGGCGTAAGTCGCTCTCTTCACTCTTCTGATCAGCTCTTCAGATTTCCCCGAGAACATGCTGCCGCAAATCAGCTCAAGCCACCCGCTTTGTTTCATTATGTACATAGGCCTCGCTCTCCTCTCTGCCAGCTGTGTGTTTTAGACAATATAAAAAACAGGCAAGATTGCTCCTTGCCTGTTGAAAAATCTATTATTACTTAAGACCGTATTTTTTGTTAAAGCGATCAACACGACCATCAGCAGAAGCGAATTTTTGACGGCCAGTGTAGAATGGGTGGCATTCAGAGCAAATCTCAACGCGTACCTCTTCTTTTACTGAGCCTGTTTCAAATTCATTTCCGCAAGCGCATTTAACTGTTGCTTTTTTGAAATTAGGATGAATTCCTGCTTTCATTGTATCCATCTCCTTCCGCCCTGAATCCCGTGTGGAAACAGAGTTATTATTTCGGAGCATTGTCCGAAACGCATATGAGAAAATTATATCAGTGATTTACTTCTTTTGCAAATACAATTTATCGTCTAGCAGATGATAGATTTGCCTGTTTCCATTCTTGATTGAGAATATCGAAAAATTCCTGGTTTGTTTTGGTTTTTTTCATTTTTCTCATAAATTTTTCTGCGAAATCAGGTGAATCAGACATCGTTTTGCGGATAGACCATAAACGATCAAGGTGCTCTTTAGGCACAAGCAGCTCTTCCTTGCGCGTTCCCGAACGGCGGATATCGATGGCCGGGAAGATGCGGCGCTCTGCCAGAGAACGGTCAAGGTGAAGCTCCATGTTGCCTGTTCCCTTGAATTCTTCATAAATGACATCATCCATACGTGACCCTGTATCAACAAGAGCCGTAGCAAGGATAGTTAAGCTGCCGCCCTCTTCGATATTTCTCGCAGCCCCGAAGAAGCGTTTTGGACGGTGGAACGCTGCAGGGTCAATCCCCCCGGAAAGGGTTCTTCCGCTCGGCGGAATCACTAAGTTGTAGGCGCGGGCAAGGCGTGTGATGCTGTCCATCAGGATGATGACATCTTTTTTGTGTTCCACGAGACGCATCGCGCGCTCAAGCACAAGCTCGGCCACTTTAATATGGTTTTCCGGCACTTCATCAAACGTTGAGCTGACGACATCCCCAGCTACAGAGCGCTCGATATCGGTCACTTCCTCTGGTCTTTCGTCGATTAAAAGCACGATTAGCTCTGCTTCAGGCTGGTTTGCTGTAATGCTGTTGGCAATTTCCTTCAGCAACATCGTTTTTCCGGCTTTTGGAGGTGCAACAATCAAACCGCGCTGTCCAAATCCAACCGGTGCCATCATGTCCATTATTCTTGTAGACAAGAAGTTCGGCTTTGTTTCAAGCACCATTTGACGGTCTGGATAAAGAGGTGTAAGAGCCGGGAAATGCACACGCTCTTTTGCTGATTCGGGATCATCCCCATTTACTGCTTCAACGTGCAAAAGTCCATAGTAACGCTCATTTTCTTTTGGCGGACGAACCTTGCCTGATACTTTGTCTCCGTTCCGCAAATCGAAACGGCGGATTTGTGAAGCTGAGATGTAAATGTCCTCTGAGCTTGGAGAGTAGTTGATTGGTCTCAGGAAACCGAAACCTTCGGACTGGATGATCTCAAGAACACCTTCCATAAACAGCAGATCTTCCTGTTCTGCATTTGCTTTCAGAATGGCGAAAATGAGTTCTTTTTTTGTCAGTTTGCTGTAATAGGAGATTTTATAATGTCTTGCAAGTTCATAAAGTTCTTTCAATTTCATATTTTCCAAAGAAGAAATAGATACGTCTTTCATAAAAACACCACGCTTTTCATAGTCAATATCTTACTTGCACATGTAATCTGCTGCTTTTGCACAACATCCGCCAAAGCACATTCTTTTTTAACATAAAGGAACTTCTATCGGTAACACTTCCACCCATGATCGGCGCTTTTGTTAAAAGGATTGTCTTAATGAGTTTTGAAGGAAGCGAGGACAAATACATGAGAAGATCAATACTTATATCGTCTGTATGCGGTAGAAATTGAAACTTTCCTAGTGCTTAAAAGAAGGAATTACGCAGTAAAAATCGCAGCACTCTTTATTTTTACCTTATTTCAAAAGATTATTCAACTGAAATAAGGTTTTGACACGGAATTGATAGAGTTGACGCTTTTCTGCAAAAGAAAAGCGGGCTCACACCCGCATTTTCTATGCTATGGACGGATTACAAGATTTGGTTTCTTTTTCAGGCTATGTCTGCCGTCAACGAAACGGACAGTGCCTGATTTTGCACGAATAACTAAGCTGTCAGTTGTGCCGACAGAGCCTTTGAATTGAACGCCTTTTAATAGCTCACCGTCCGTTACCCCGGTAGCTGCAAAAATTGCGTCATCACCCTTCACAAGGTCTTCCATTCGTAGGACTTTGCTTACATCAAGCCCCATATTATGGCAGCGTGTGATTTCTTCATCGCTTTGCGGAAGGAGTTTACCGATAATTTCTCCGCCCAGCGCTTTTAACGCAACAGCAGAAAGCACACCTTCAGGGGCTCCTCCAGATCCGAACAGGATGTCAACACCCGTGTGGTCGAAAGCCGTGTTGATGGCGCCTGCGACATCGCCATCATTGATCAATTTGATTCTGGCGCCGGCCTCACGAAGTTCAGAAATAATGTTTGCGTGTCTTTCACGGTTTAAGATTGTGGCAACAACGTCCTCAACGTCCTTGTTTTTCGCTTTTGCCACCGCTTTAAGATTATCAATGACAGGTGCTTCAATATCAATGCAGCCCACCGCTTCCGGACCGACTGCGATTTTTTGCATATACATGTCAGGAGCATTCAGAAGCGTGCCGTGATCTGCTACCGCAATAACCGTCAGCGCGTTCCAGCCGCCGCTTGCTAGGATGTTTGTGCCTTCAAGAGGGTCAACTGCGACATCGACGCGCGGGCCGTACCCGTTTCCGAGTTTTTCCCCGATATACAGCATCGGCGCTTCGTCCATTTCGCCTTCACCGATCACAACGGTCCCTTTCATCGGAACTGTATCAAAAACGTCTCTCATTGCGCTCGTTGCCGCTTCATCAGCCTCATCTTTTTTTCCCCGGCCCATCCATCTAGCAGATGCCAATGCCGCAGCTTCGGTCACACGTACCAATTCCATTGATAAACTTCTTTCCATTTCAACACGATCTCCTCTCACAAGAAACCATTATGAATTTTGAAGCTGTTCTATTTCTTCGTCAGTCATTCTTTCACGCCAGATTGTCGCTCCAAGCCCCTCAAGCTTCTTTTCAAGACTGCTGTATCCGCGGTCAATATGCTCCAGACCTGTAATTTCCGTGACACCGTCAGCCATCAGTCCGGCTACCACCAGGCAGGCTCCAGCACGCAGATCGCTCGCCTTCACTTTTGCGCCTTGAAGCTCGACAGGACCAGTGATGATGGCAGATCTGCCTTCTACTTTCATATTGGCACCCATCCGTCTCAGCTCATCAATATGCTTAAATCTTGCCGAGTAGATGGTGTCTGTTACGACGCTTGTCCCTTTTGCTCTTGTCAGGAGCGCCGTCATCGGCTGCTGCAAATCAGTCGGAAAGCCCGGGTAAACAAGGGTTTTGACATCAACCGGCTTTAAGTGCTTCTGCCCGCCGACAATGAGAAGCTGGTCGTCGCTTGTTTCGATATGATAGCCCATTTCTCTCAGCTTTGCCGTTAACGATTCAAGATGAGTGGGAATCACATTATCGATAATAACTTCCTTGCCCATTGCAGCTCCCGCAATCATAAATGTCCCGGCCTCAATTCTATCCGGTATGATTGTATGCTTGCAGCCGTGCAGTTCCTTCACACCGTCAATTCGGATCACATTGGTTCCCGCACCTTTGATTTTGGCTCCCATGCTGGTAAGCAGTGTCGCGACATCAATGATCTCAGGCTCCTTGGCAGCGTTTTCGATGATCGTTTTTCCTTCTGCCAAAACAGCGGCAAGCATAATGTTAATGGTTGCCCCTACGCTTACGACATCTAAATAAATACGTGCGCCCCTCAGCCTTTCAGCACGCAAATAAATAGCACCTTGTTCATTGGTCACTTCTGCCCCTAACGCTTCAAAGCCTTTGATATGCTGATCAATCGGACGGGGCCCTAAATGGCAGCCGCCGGGCAATCCGATGACGGCCTGCTTAAAGCGGCCGAGCATTGCCCCCATTAAATAATACGACGCGCGAAGCTTTTTTACTTTCCCGTTAGGTAGCGGCATGCTGATCATCGACGTGGGGTCAACAACCATTTCCCCATTCTCAAAATGCACGTTGCCGCCGATTTCCTTTAACAGGTCACGCAGCGTTTCAATATCTGAAATCTCTGGAAGCCCTTCAATTGTCACCTCGGAATTTGCCAAAATGGTTGCAGGTATTAATGCAACAGCACTATTTTTAGCGCCGCTGATATGTACTGTACCGTTTAACGAGTCACCGCCGGCAATATTCAACTTTTCCATGATAGTCTCCTTCCATAAGAAGATAGCTGCGGAGCTAGATAAAATGTCATTTTATTCTGTCTCTGCAAATAAAGCTCATGTCCAAAATCTAGCCAATTCGAAGAGAAAGAATACAACACATTGTAAAATATCAAGAAGAAAATAGCGAAGCTTTGCGGGGGACAGGTTTCGATAGTTGCACAGAGACCCGCCGGCTCGAGAGACATCATCGTCATCCGGCAAAAGCAGTACGCAAACCCTTCATTCCGATATCAGCTTCTGCAGCCCAATGATTCCTTCTCTGTAAAGCGGCGTCAACATCTGTAGGTCCGCTGTATCAGACGGTGAAAACAAAGGTTGCGGCAAACAGGCATATAAGCTGTTTGCCGCCCTTTGCGATTATTTATTCCAGTCTGCCAGGAATTGTTCAATTCCTTTGTCTGTTAACGGATGCTTAGTGAGCGCATGAATGACTTTCAGCGGCATTGTGCCGATATGAGCCCCTCTTAGAGCGGCTTCTGTCACGTGCTGCGGATGACGGATTGACGCTGCAATGATTTGCGTGTCAAGACCGTGAATGTCAAAAATCGCTTTGACGTCTGAAATCAGGTCAAGTCCGTTGTGGCCGATGTCATCTAAACGTCCCAGGAATGGAGATACATACGTTGCCCCAGCTCTGGCAGCGAGAAGCGCCTGGTTAGCATTGAAGATCAATGTGACGTTTGTTTTGATGCCTAAGTCAGTAAGTGCTCTTACCGCTTTTAAGCCATCAGACGTCATCGGGATCTTCACCGTGATGTTCGGAGCGATTTTCGCCAGTTCTTTTCCTTCCTCGATCATTTCCTCAGCTTTCAAAGAAATAACCTCTGCGCTTACAGAGCCTTTCACGACGTCTGTGATCTCGCGAAGACGGTCGTGGAATGATACGTTAGCTTCTTTCGCTACTAAACTAGGATTCGTGGTTACACCGGCAAGAATTCCTAGTTCATTCGCTTCTTTAATTTCATCAATATTGGCTGTATCAACAAAGAATAACATTTTCAAAAAGCCTCCCTGATTAAGAAATTTTCTGAACTGCGAATATGATTGCGCTTTCTAAAGATAGACGGAAAACCGCCTGTCAAGCTGTCAGGCGGCTATAAACGTTCCAATTGAATTAAGCTTGGTTTGAAGAACCAAATTCACGCATTTTACCGATAACTGTTTCTTTGATCGCTTCACGAGCTGGTCCAAGATATTTACGTGGATCGTACTCGTCAGGCTTAGCTGCCAATGTTTCGCGAACAGCTTTTGCAGAAGAAATTTGGTTTTCAGTATTCACGTTGATTTTAGCTGTACCAAGTGAAATTGCTTTTTTGATGTCAGCAGTCGGAATTCCAGTACCGCCGTGAAGAACTAGCGGAAGACCAGTTGTGTTTCCGATCTCTTCCATCTCTTTGAAGCCAAGGTTTGGCTCACCTTTGTAAGGGCCGTGAACAGAACCTAGTGCAGGTGCAAGGCAGTCGATGCCAGTGCGCTCAACAAGCTCTTGGCACTCTTTAGGATCAGCGTAGATTACGCCTTCAGCGATAACGTCATCTTCTTGTCCGCCGACTGTTCCAAGCTCAGCTTCTACAGATACTCCGTGGAAATGAGCAAGCTCAACAACTTTAGAAGTTGTAGCTACGTTTTCTTCAAATGGATGGTGAGAAGCGTCGATCATTACAGATGTGAAACCTGCATGAATCGCTTTCGCACAAGATTCAAAGCTTGAACCGTGGTCTAAGTGAATCGCAACAGGAACTGTCACTTTGTACTCTTCCATAAGTGCTTTTACCATAGCAACGACTGTTTTGAAGCCGCCCATGTAGCGTCCCGCACCTTCGGAAACACCAAGGATCACTGGAGATTTTTCTTCTTCAGCTGCTTGTAAAATGGCTTGAGTAAACTCAAGGTTGTTTAAGTTAAATTGTCCTACAGCATAACCTTTTTCTTTAGCTGTATTCAACATTTCCGTCATAGAAACTAAAGGCATGTCGAATGTCCTCCTTATGTAGCCTGATTGTCTTCTAGCGAAAAAAGCTTTCCACCCTAGCATGACCCATCTATTGCTGTCATATGTAAATACCAGATCGCTTTTTCTCCATAACTAGAATACCAACTTTTCGACAAATCGGCAACACAATGACATGATTCATTTGTTTCTTCTTTTTGTCAGTTAGACTTCAGGGGCAGATATTTTTTCACGGCGTCTCTGATTTCATCGATATCAAACGGCTTCGCAAAGTGCGTCAAAGCGCCCAGTTCCTTTGATTCCTGGATCATGTCGAGCTCTCCGTATGCCGTCATGATAATCACACGGATGTTCTCGTCAATGACCTTCATCCGTTTTAAGATTTCGATACCGTCCATGCCAGGAATTTTCATGTCCAGAAGCACAAGGTCGGGCCGTTCTTTTGTCACGATGTCAAGCGCCTGCAGGCCGTTTGCAGCCTGAAACGTCTGGTAGCCTTCTTTATTGAATACTTCGTTAAGCAAAATACGTATACCGTATTGATCATCAACGATTAAAATTTTTTCATTCATCATTTTACACCCCAATGTTATGATTTTCGTCAAAAGTAAGCAGTAGTGTATGTATTCTGTTTGATTTTCCTATTTCCTTTAATTATAATAGTCTACTTTACGACATTTTCTGAGCATTTTCTCTTTTGCTGTATACTGATATTGTACGTTATAAAGGAGGATTCACTTATGTTGAAAATATTTACGACGCAGTTAACAGGTATTTTTTTCCGCATTCAGGATAAGGAATCTGACGCGATTGAAGATGGGGCGCGGCTGCTTGCTCAAGCGGTGATCAGCGGACATTCCATTTATTTATACGGAGCTAATGAGCTTCAGGGCGTCTTTTATGAGGCGACCGAAAGCAGCGAACCCTTCCCATCTGTCAAAGCCTTTCCAGAAAGCGCTGAGGAAGTGACAGAAAGCGACAGAGTGCTGATGTTTTGCTCAGGGACCGGCACAGCCGAAGAGCAGGCGCTCGCGAAAGAGCTTTATGAAAAAGGTACGGGAGTCGTATGCGTATCGCCGGCAGCCAAAGACAGTGCGGGAATTGAACAATATTGCGATGTGCATATTGATTCTAAATTAAAAATGCCGCTCGTTCCCGATGAAGACGGCACCCGTTATGGATTTCCCTCTTTAATGACAGCACTGTATGTCTACCATGCTTTATCGTTTACATTAAAAGAAATTCTGCAAGAGTATGCATAATATCTTATTGTACATGCTGTATCTTGCAGGAAACAAATAAAAAAGACTTGCCCGCTATTGACAAACTGGTCTTACCCCTGTCAAGT
>NZ_JALAYA010000021.1:0-82451 GCF_026796395.1 Bacillus sp. T17B1 | reverse complement strand
AATTTGGGGTGCACTTCAGAAGAGGCGTCTTTTTTTAAAAGCCAAACTGTAAATTGGTATCTACAGATACAATGGTATACACACAAATGATTACAAAGAGATTCAGGATGACGCCGAGCAGGCCGGGGCCTGTGCGTCCTCTCTTGATGAAGAGTTCAATAACGCCAAACGGAACGGCAGCCATGGCGAACGGAAGCATTTGATAGGAATAAAATGTGACATTGCTGATAATCGCCAAATTGAGCAGGAGCAGGGACAGAACCGCTGTTCCGACAGAGATCCAGCCGAATACATTGTGTTCTTTGAAAATTCTTACCAGTTCCATAATTCCACCTCACCGACATTCGCTGATTTTACAGATTTGTTTTTCAGCATGCGCTGGATTTCCTTGGTTGGTCCTGTAACGACCGAACCGTATACATTGACACCGTTTTTTTCGACATAATCCAATCGGTTATTCACATTCAAGTCTTTTCGTTTTGAAATGACCTGCGCCCACTTTTCGTGCTTGGACATGAATTTCAAGGCATTGATAAACTGATCGCCATTTGACTTGCCTTTTGTATTAAGTACGGCCAAGAACTTTGAATCCTTCCCGGGATAGCCAAGAGGTTCTGTGTACACTGTCTCATTTGTATTTCTCTCTGTTTCAATTGCATTCCACAAAAAGCTCACATCATAGCCTTTGAACTTGTTATACACTTCTTTTGTCGGGTATGCACGGTCATATGAAAGATAGACCTCGGAAACCGTTCCTTCAGGTAATGTCTTTAACGTTTTTTCTGCTTTAGCGGTTGTTTGTTCCGACGCATTTGATGGGTGTGTAAAGTAAAGGCCGGTTTTATTCACTTCTAAGTTATAGTAGTTCACGGCTGGCGCTTTCACTTTATCATAAAACATTTCAACCCGTTCATTCCCTACGGCAGCTGTCTTCGTGCCGATCTGCTTTTGCAGCGGGAATTCCGTATTCATGCCAAACAGCTTCACTTGGCTTTTCAGTCCTGATGTATCGACAAGAACATTCGGCATGGTCAGGGCTACAGTGACTGCGGCTGTTTCCATAAATTCATTGCCGGTGCTGTGTTTTCCTCCCATTCCATAATAGAGGTAGCTTCCCAGCGTACAAAGCGGCAAAATCATCAATGTCGAAATGACGGCAAGTACAGAAATTCGCAAATAAGACTTGCGTTTGCCGTAAGCTAAAATCGCTTTTTGTTTTTCAGGACTGATGCTGACATCCCAATCGTTATCGTCCTCCAGCTCGCTGTCAATCAGTTCCTGATACACCTCTAGCTTCTCAAGTTCTTCCTCAAAAGCGGTCATTTCCTGGTCGCTCATTTCCCCATTTTTATATTGATCAAAACGCTTTTTAAATTCTTCATTCATCATTAACACCTCTATTATAAAGTGCTTTCAGCCGCTGTCTGGCGCGAAATAAAACACTTTTAAAATTCGCCTCTGAAATATTCATAATATGGGATGCTTCTTTGTAATTTAACTCTTTTAAATAATATAGCGTTAAGGCCTCCCGATAATTATCGGGGAGCTCGGACATATAACCAGTCAGCACTTCCTTTATCTCTACCTGATGGGCAGGGCTCTGAACAGCATTCTGAAAGAGGCTTCCGATCAAGTCATCAGAAATGGTTACTTCTTTCTTATGCTTTCTGACGTAATCAATGAAGGCGTTTCGCGCTACTTGAAAAAGCCAGGGCTTTACTTTGCTGTGATCATAGGAGTGAATGTGTATGTATGCCCGCATAAAGGTTTCCTGCAGCAAGTCTTCGGCAAGATGCTTGTCTTTAGTCATGGAGAGCAGGAACCTGTAAACATCATTCATGTACATTTGGTAAATTTCATCGATCGTCACTGCCTTTTCTCCCCTCTATCTTATACACGCATAAGAAAGGTTTAAAGTTGCACATTACGTGCAAACGGCTTTTTTATCAAACACCATTCCTATATAGTAACTAAAAATACACGCAAAAGATAGTACCGAGAAATGTTTAACATTTTTGCCAGCGGGGAAAAAATAGTGAAAAAGTGAAGGAGTGGCAAAATGGAATATACCAGTATTGCAGATACAGGAATCAAAGCCTCCAGAATCGGCCTCGGTACATGGGCGATTGGCGGAACGATGTGGGGAGGCACTGACGAAAAAACATCCATCAAAACAATCCGCGCCGCTCTTGATCAGGGGATCACACTGATTGACACTGCGCCGGCTTATGGCTTCGGGCAGTCCGAGGAAATCGTCGGCAAGGCGATTAAAGAGCTCGGCAAAAGAGATCAGGTGATTCTCGCCACGAAAACGGCTCTGGACTGGAAGAACAACCAGCTGTTCCGCCACGCGAACAGAGCGAGAATTATAGAGGAAGTTGAGGCTTCTTTGAAACGGCTTCAAACGGATTATATTGATCTTTATCAGGTGCATTGGCCTGATCCGCTTGTGCCAATTGAAGAAACGGCGGAAGTCATGAAGGAATTATATGATGCGGGGAAAATCCGGGCGATTGGCGTCAGTAATTTTTCAGTTGAGCAAATGGATACATTTCGTGCCGCTGCACCGCTTCATTCAATACAGCCTCCATATAATCTGTTTGAAAGAGACATCGAAGAGAATATCCTTCCGTATGCAAAGGACAAACAGATCACAACGTTATTATACGGCAGTTTATGCAGAGGGCTGTTAACAGGAAAAATGACCGAAGAGTATCCATTTGAAGGCGACGATTTGAGAAATCACGATCCGAAATTCCAGAAGCCCCGCTTTAAAGAGTACCTTTCCGCTGTCAAACAATTGGATAAGCTGGCGAAGACACGTTATGGAAAATCAGTGATTCACTTGGCCGTCAGATGGATCTTAGATCAGCCGGGAGCGGATATCGCTCTTTGGGGAGCAAGAAAGCCTGGGCAGGTTGAGGCGGTATCAGAAATAACTGATTGGACGCTGAGCAGTGAAGATCATAAAGACATTAATACCATTTTAAAAAATACGATATCAGACCCGGTCGGGCCGGAGTTTATGGCACCGCCGACAAGGGAGGAAATATAACAAAAGCTGAGGATGAATCCTCAGCTTTTTAGCGTTTTAACCGGAGAAATCATAAAAATTAGTACCAGGTAATAAAAAATGTTGTTATAATAAGTAACAGTAAGAATCATTGATTACGACAAAGGAAGTGCGATATGTATAAGTTTTGTGCAAATGCTTTAAAAGTTATTCTTTCTCTTCGCGGAGGAGTGAAGGTGTATAACAAAGAAAACCTTCCGGCCGATTCAGGTTTTGTCATCGCGTGTACACACTCCGGCTGGGTTGATGTGATCACACTCGGAGTCGGGATTCTTCCTTATCAAATACACTACATGGCGAAAAAAGAGCTTTTTCAAAATAAATGGATCGGTTCATTTCTGCAGAAAATTCATGCCTTTCCGGTAGATCGGGAAAATCCCGGGCCTAGCAGTATTAAAACACCGATTAAGCTGCTGAAAGAAGGAGAGATCGTCGGTATCTTTCCAAGCGGAACAAGAACCTCTGAGGACGTGCCTTTGAAAAGAGGTGCGGTGACGATTGCGCAAATGGGGAAAGCGCCGCTCGTTCCTGCTGCTTATAAAGGGCCATCAAGCGGAAAGGAATTGTTTAAAAAAGGGAAAATGAAGCTTATTATCGGTGAGCCTCTTCAGCAGGCTGATTTTGCACACCTGCCGTCAAAGGAAAGACTTGCAGCTATGACAGAGGCTTTGAATAAAAGTATTAAAGAACTCGAAAAGAAGCTTGAGCAGCTATAAACCATCAGTGCTTCTTCTCACTAATTTCCCGATTGTTTATAAGTTCCTAAGCAATTAGCTATACTAATTGAGGAATGACTGTTGGGAAAGGTTACGGAAAATGAAAAAAATCATCGTAGTAGGAGCTGGAATTCTGGGAGCGTCAACTGCATATCAGTTAGCCAAAATGGGGGCTGAGGTTCTTGTAATAGATCGGAAAGATAAGGGACAGGCCACCCATGCGGCGAAAGGCATTATTTGTCCATGGCTGTCACCGAGGCAAAATCAGGCGTGGTACACAATGGCAAAGGCAGGAGCACACTTTTACCCGAGTTTCATAGAAGAGCTTAGAAAAGCAGGCGTGAAAGAAACGGGTTATGCTCCTGTTGGTGCTCTTAGTATTCATTACGAGAAAGAAAAGATCGAGAAAATTGAAAAACGGGTGCAGGACCGTAAACAAGGTGCCCCGGAAATCGGTGAGATTTCCTTTCTCTCTGAAATAAAAACTGCTGGCATGTTTCCGCTGCTGGCTAAACGGTACCATTCCATTCATATAAGCGGAGCTGCCCGAGTGGATGGGGAAGTGCTGAGAGATGCATTGGTGCGTTCTGCTCAAAGGATGGGCGCCGTTTTTTTAACAGGCGATGCCAAGCTTCACTATCATTCGAAACGAGTGACAGGAGTAACTGTGAATAATGAGTGTTATGCTGCTGATGAGGTGATTGTTTGTGCAGGTGTATGGGCAGGCCAATTGCTGGAACCTTTAGGCATTCGCTTCAAAGTAAGCGCGCAAAAAGCGCAAATCGTATATGTACAGGTTCCGGCCGCAAAAGATATGGACAGCTGGCCGGCTGTAATGCCGCCTTCTAAGGAATATCTGTTAGCTTATGCTGATAAGAGAATAGCCATTGGAGCGACTCGTGAAGATGGCATAGATGGACATGATGTACGGATAACGGCAGGCGGGCTGCAGGAATTGTTGAACAAAGGTTTAGAAATGGCCCCTGGTTTAGCAAACAGCACCTTTCAAGAGGCAAGAGTCGGTTTACGCCCCTTTACACCAGGTGATGTGCCGGTGATCGGACCTCTTCCCGGCTGGGACGGGATTATAGCAGCAAATGGCCTAGGATCGTCAGGTTTGACAATGGGGCCCTATATGGGGCTGCAGCTGGCAAAGCTGGCTCTCAAAATGGATGTAGACATCAATTTAGAAGAGTATGATATAAAAAAAGCAGCAGACGTTCATTGAACATCAGCTGCTTTTTGTTTTATATTTTGGATAATGAAAGCTGATCTTCTGGCAGTGCTTTGAGTGAGCCGTCATTGTTTAATACAGAACGCCATGTATAACGCGGTTCATAACCAAGGATCTTTTTCGCTTTATCGATTGCCATCAGCGTTTCATATCCTTTTATATCTCTTTTTAAAGAGACATCCGGGAAAAACCGCTTAACTAAATCTTCACTCGGTTCTTTCATGATGGTGTCCGGCGCAGTAATATGGAAGACATCGTTCCCGAGATTATTTTTTTCGACTGCAAGGAGGCAAGCGTGTGCTGCATCTCTTACATCGCAATACGCCCATGCATTTTTCTTTTGTATCTCTTTTTGCTGTTCGTTCCAGTGCATGCCAGGGATTTTTTCGTATTCATCAGGCTCATAAATATTCGCAAAACGGAGTGTGACGATTTGTGTTTTGGTAAGCTTTGAATACATATCTGAGAGAATTTCAGTCAGCCGTTTTGCCATGGCATACGAAGATTTTACGATCGTCGGGTGCTCCTCGTCTACAGGAAGGTAGCTGAGCTCTTTCGGGACAAACGGATATCCCAGCACTGTTTCACTTGAAGCCCATACCAGCTTAGGGATTTTAAAATCTTTACAGGCTTCCAGGACATTAAAATTGACGAGCATATTATTTTCAAATATCGCCTGGGAGGTATTCCTGACATCGGTCGGGATATTCCCGAGGTGGACTACAGCATCACAGCCCATAATAAGCTGGCATACCTGGCCATAATCCCGCAAATCAGCTTGAATAAATTTTTTCGATGCTGATTCTTCTCTTAATAACCGATCTGACGCTGTCACATCGTGGCCGGCCTCCAATATTGTTCTTACGGCCCAACGCCCTATTTTGCCTGCTGCCCCAGTTACCACTACTTTCATGTTTTCACTCCTTTTTCTTGTTTTAAATGAGATCGAACCCCATAATTAGGCTTCCCGAGGATTAGCGTTTTATTAGCAACAGTTTTCATAGGAGCAGATTGGGGAGGTTAAAACAAAACATAATAAAAAAGACACCTTAATAAAAGGTGTCTTTTCACATTATGCTTCTTTCGATTCTCCAGCTTCGATAAGCTCTTCTGCCGCAAGTTTTTTGACTTCAATATAAGCGACATGGTGACCGTCAATTTCGTTGATGATAAATTCGCAGCCTTCTTCGATGATCGAGTCACCTTTTTCAACATCGTATTTTTGGGTAAGGAACCAGCCGCCGATTGTATCGACTTCTTCGTTCTCTAACTGGATGCCGAGCAGGTCGTTTACTTGGTCGATCAACACTTTTCCGTCAAGAATATAATGGCCTTCACCGATTTTGCGGATCTCGTTAATTTCATCAATATCAAATTCATCGCGGATTTCGCCAACGATTTCTTCGATAATGTCTTCAACCGTCACGAGCCCGGCAGTCCCGCCGTATTCATCAGACAGGATAGCCATGTGAACCCTGTCTTTTTGCATTTTGACAAGCAGATCTTGGATCGGCGCAGATTCAATGACGTGAATGATCGGGTTGACGAATTGAGAAATGGTGGAATCAACAGATACCTCGCCGCTGATGCAGGCGGTCAGCACTTCTTTAATATTAATAACCCCGATAATGTTATCCTTATCGCCCTCTTCTACAGGGTAACGGGTATATTTTTCAATCTGAATGATGTCCATCATTTCAGAAATCTTGATATCATGTGGAAGGCTGACAATTTCGGTCCGCGGAATCATAATTTCTTTCGCGAGCCTGTCGTCAAATTCAAAGATTTTATTCACATATTTAAACTCTGACTGGTTAATTTCACCGCTTTTATAGCTTTCAGACAGAATGATTCGCAGCTCTTCTTCAGAGTGAGCGAGTTCGTTTTCTGAAACGGTCTCCAGGCCAAATGCTTTTGTCAATAACCGTGCGGAATTGTTCAAAAGCCAAATGAACGGGAACATAATGCGGTAAAACCAAATCAGCGGTTTCGCAAACAGCATAGACACTGCTTCCGCCTTTTGGATAGCGACTGTTTTAGGTGCAAGTTCTCCGACAACAACGTGCAGGAACGTGATAATGGCATACGCAAAAATAAACGATATGACATGTGAAAGGGAACCAGGAACGTTCAATTGTACGAAAAGCGGGTGAAGCAGCCTTTCAATCGTTGATTCACCTAAAACCCCTAATCCGATGGAAGTCAATGTAATTCCGAGTTGACACGCAGATAAATATTCATCAAGATGCGTGGTCACTTTTTTTGCGGCTATTGCTGCTTTATTTCCTTCCGCGATCAGCTGATCAATCCGTGAGCCTCTGATTCTGATAATGGCAAACTCAGATGCAACGAAAAATGCCGTCAGGGCGATTAAAACAGCAACTAAAATCAAATTCACTATGTCCAATTAGAACCTTCACTCTAGCATTGAGAATGAAGGTAACACCTCCTGTTAGATAAAATGGTTTTAACTTAACAGCAGCATAAATGATTGGAGCACGGCGAGCTTTTCGGGAGGGAGCTTGCTTTTCAGCTTGTCACGATCCTCAGGCTTCAGCCGTTCAAACCGATGCAAGATGCCGGAGATGTTTTGATTCATATGATCAATTTCTAATGCCAGATTTCCAATTTCATCATCAAGTTTAGCTGAAGAGGGAAACTGGTTCTCCAGTCGATCTTTAATATCGGACAGGGCCAATCGCTGCTTCTTACAATCTACAATAAATATAAGCCGTTTGAGTGCATTTTCGTCGTAGTAACGGTAATTTGAACAGGATCTGGCCGGCGTAAGCAGACCAATATTCGTATAATAATCAACTGTTCGTTTCGTTACTCCGGCAAGTGCCGCTAGTTCACTGATACGATAAGTCTCAGCCCCATCTATATCCCTCCCAACCATCACGTTATAGTTATGAGAATAGTTTAATATATGAACGGTGTATTGCACAAGTTTATTGTTTTTTTCAGGCGTGAACCGGAAGTGTGGAATTCATCAACTGATTGAAGTAACATATAAAGATAGAATTTTCAAACTTTTATAGACGGAAGGGACAGATGAAATTGGCTGGATTATCCCGGGAAATTGAAGAAAACTTAAATAAAGGCTCATGGATTCGTAAGCTGTTTGATGAAGGCGCAAGGCTGAAGAAAGAGTTCGGGGATGATCAGGTATTTGATTTTTCACTCGGCAATCCGATTGTTGAACCGCCAGAAGCTTTTAAGAGAGCGTTAATAGAGGAAGCTGAAAAAGGCAATCACGGATACATACAAAACCAAGGGCTTGCGGCAGCGCGAGAAAAAGTTGCCCAATTTCTGGCGTCCCGTTTTGAATCAAAGTTCTCGGCAGAACGCGTCGTCATGACGGTGGGCGCAGGCGGCGCATTAAATGTCGCGTTAAAAAGTATCGTAAACCCGGGAGAAGAGGTCATTATTCTCGCACCTTATTTTGCCGAGTATAAATTGTATATTGAGAACTACGGAGCAAAGGCTGTCAGCTGCCCGTTGACCTCCCGGTTCGAAATTGATATTGATGTGGTAAGGCAATCGATCACGCCAAAGACGAAAGGGCTGATTCTCAATACACCTCATAACCCGACAGGTACCGTTCTCAGCCAGAAAAATATAGATGATTTAGGCGCTTTATTAAAAGAAATAGAAGAGAAGAACGGCCAGACAATTTATGTGCTGTTTGATGAACCGTACAGTCAATTCATTTATGATGAAGAGCTGGCAAATCCGTTTCAATCATATCATCGTGTGATTTTGGCGAGCTCATTCAGTAAGGATCTCGGCATAGCCGGAGAGCGGCTCGGGTATATCGGATTGGATAGCAAGATGCCGGATGCAGGCCTATTGATCAACGCTTTTGTGTACTGTAATCGAACGCTTGGATATGTGAATGCCCCTGTCATGGCGCAGCGGGCTGTGGCAAGAATGGAAGATTTAAGAGTAGACGCGAGCGCTTATAAAGAGCGCAGGGATTTAATGGTCGACATTTTAAAGGAAGCCGGTTTTGAATTTGAAATGCCGAAGGGCGGCTTCTTCGTTTTTCCGAAATCGCCAATTGAAGATGAAGCCGCATTTTGCGTGCATGCCGCCCAAAAATACAAACTATTAATCGTGCCGAGCAGCGGTTTTGGAATGAAAGGGCACTTCCGTTTATCCTTCAGTGTGCCGATCGAGCAGATTAAAAACTCACGGGATATTTTCATATCCTTATATAGAGATTTTGCTTAGGAAAGTAAAGAAAAAGAAAACGGCTTTACATGCTGTTATCTTTTTTATATTCTCAAAATCCTCCCTCTTCCAATTCAAACAGGCAACTGGCAAATGTCTAAAAATTAAAAATCATTTTTGGAATGAGTTGTGTTACAATAAAATATACAAATTATAATCAAACTTTGACTTGGAGGTGGTATGATGGGGCCCTCTGCTTAGGCAACAATACACCGCGTACCTCAATGTTAAGGAAAAATGATTATATCAGGAGGTGACTCCTTATCCTTTCCACGAGGGGGATAAGGTTAAATGGACGATATTGACAGTCTGATTTTAATTGGCGTGCTCATTGCTTTAACCGCGTTTTTCGTTGCGAGCGAGTTTGCGATTGTTAGAGTAAGGAGATCCAGAATTGATCAGCTTATAACGGAAGGAAACAAACGGGCGATACTCGCAAAGCGTGTCATTACAGATTTGGATGAATATTTATCCGCATCCCAGCTGGGCATTACATTGACATCAATCGGACTCGGCGTGCTGGGGGAGCCGGCATTTGAACGGCTGCTGCATCCATTGTTTGAACCGCTCGATCTGCCGGAATCGGTTTCTCATGCGATCTCATTTGCGGTCGCGTACGCCTTGATCACGTTCCTGCACGTTGTTGTGGGCGAACTGGCCCCGAAAACGGTCGCGATTCAAAAGGCAGAGCAGCTGACCTTGCTGATAGCGGGTCCATTGCGTTTATTCTATTTGCTCCTGTTTCCGTTTATTTGGATCCTCAATGGATCGGCGCGGCTTTTATGCGGCATGTTCGGTTTAAAGCCTGCGTCAGAACATGACGGGTCCCATTCTGAGGAAGAACTCAGAATGCTGTTATCTGAGAGTTTAAAAAACGGAGAGATTAATCCGTCTGAATATAAATATGTGAATAAAATTTTCGAATTTGATAATCGGATCGCCAGAGAAATTATGATACCGCGGAAGGAAATGGCCGCTGTGTCAACAGAGATGACAATGGCCGAGATGCTTGAAGTCATGCTGAAGGAAAAATACACGCGCTGGCCTGTCACAGACGGGGACAAAGACAGTGTCATCGGTTTGGTTAATACGAAGCATTTGTTTTCCGATTTGCTGTTTATGACAGAAGAGGAACGAATGAAGATGACGATCCATCCGTATGTACGGCCCGTAATCGAAGTGATTGAAACCATCCCGGTTCATGACTTGCTGATTAAAATGCAGCGTGAACGTATTCATATGGCCATATTGTCTGATGAATACGGAGGAACCTCGGGACTTGTGACGACAGAGGATATTCTTGAGGAAATTGTCGGCGAGATCAGAGATGAATTTGACGAAGATGAACAGCCGCTGATCCAAAAGCTTGGCGACCGCCATTATGTGATGGATGGAAAGGTTCGGATCGATCAGGTGAACAGCCTTCTTGGCGCGTCTATTGAAGAGGACGTCGATACGATTGGCGGACTGATACTAAAAGAAAATATCGATATTGAGGCTGGTGAGTCCATCCGTATCGGTTCATATACGATAAAGGTACTGAAGATGGACGGCCGATTAATCAAACAAATCGATATAAAAGAAGAAGTTGGCAACACAACCGGGATGACAGCACATCACACGCTGCCAATGCCCGAGCCTGTGATGATGAACAGTGCAACCTTGAGCGAGAAATAAGCTCAAGGTTTTTTTACGTTGTAATTGTCCAGCCGCACCAAAATGCCAAAAGCGACCCGCAAAGCGTCAGGGCGATGTACAAAATGCTTTCCATTACGCGTTTGGACAGCAGGAGCTGAACACTTTCAACACTGAAAGTGGAAAAAGTCGTAAAGGCGCCAAAAAAACCCGTGCCGATGATGAGGGAGGCAGATGCATTTGTAATATGAAGCCCAGTCAATAGTCCAAGCCCGAGAGCTCCGAGAATATTAATTGTTACTATGCTGATGGGAAGGCTGAGACCTTTGGCTTTGGATGTTATGACATTGCCGACCCAGAAGCGCAGCATCGCGCCAAGACCGCCGGCTATGAAGATACCAGCTAGTGTCATCTTTCCTGCAGCCCCTTTCTTAACTGAATGCCTGCTATGCGCCGTCCCGCCAGAACGCCAATCAGCGCAAGAACGATTCCCGATATCAGTGAAACTGCCATATACAAAACAGCCAGTGAGGATTGTGCTTGCAATAGCATCACCGTTTCTTTAGAAAACGTAGACATTGTCGTAAAGCCTCCGCAAAAGCCGGTGCCTAAAAAAGCCGACAGCAAAGGCCGTTTTGCCCTGGTCATAAAAAAGCCGGTCAGAATGCCTAATAAAAGGCTGCCTGCCGCGTTTTCCAGCCAGGTTGCTGCCGGGAATTGATCGGTGTGTATCCACATACTTAATTCGTATCGGAGGCAGGCGCCAAGCGCGCCTCCGATAAAAACTGCGCTATATATTTTCATGTTTTCCATCCTTTATGATGAAATCCGGGTAGTCTGTTACGATGCCGTCCACGCCCATGGCTTGTAATTTTGCTGCTGTCCTTTGATTCTTGACAGTCCATGCAAATACTTTTAAGCCGTTTTTATGCGCGGAAGCGATCATCAGCCGGTTGAGTCGTATGTATTTGATATTGACATAGTTTGCGATAGATTGGCAGGCCTTCAGCTGATTTCTAGACAGCATGCCAAAATTGGGCCTTGTAATGACTGCTGTCGGAATCGATGGATAAAGCTCGCGGAACCTCTGGACGGAGCGGAATCGAAAGGATTGGACAATATTATTAATAGAAAAAGAAAATTTCCCTAACAGCTGTCCCGCTTCTTCTTCAATACCGACTTGAGATGGATGGCCTTTTAATTCAATTAAAAGACCGATTCTTTTATGATAGCGCTTGAGCACCGCTTCCAAGGTTGGAATACGCTCTCCTTGAAAAGCGGGGCCGTACCAGCTTCCTGCATCGAGCTTCTGCAATTCCTCCAATGTAAAATCCTTAACAAAACCCGAGCCGTTTGTTGTTCGGTCAACCCTGTCATCGTGTATTACAACAATCTGCCTGTCTTTTGTAAGCTGGACATCCAGTTCGATCATATCTGCATTCATTTCCGCCGCAAGGTCAAATGCGGCAAATGTATTTTCCGGAGCGTAACCTGATGCTCCGCGATGGGCAATGGTGTACAAGCTAAGTCAGCTCCTCGTATGGGCATTTCTGTTATTGTATCAAATCCATATATGCGCGGCGATACAAACTGGTGAATTTTTTCTGTCATATCGGAATGGTACGGGCTGAGGACTGCGTATAACTAAAAAAAGACATTCAGCGTATCAGAACATATTTCGCCAGGAAATTAGGCCTTTCGACATGTTCACAAAACATTCTGTTACTTTATAATAGCAAAAAAGGAGGCGAGATCATGGGAAAAGGGAGAATCAGAGTGGAGGAAAGAATTAAAGCCGAAACGGATGCTGAAATGCAAAAAGCAACTCTCCTTGATCAGACACAAACGAAAAAAAGTAAGTGACTGTCCCTATTGAATCTGGCTGATAGATGAATTGAGAAATGACCCCGGCGCTCCGCCGGGGTTTTGTGCTGGAAAAAGACATTTAGAAGCGCATCTTTACGAATCTTTTAGTATAATAAACATTTGATTTAAATAGAAGGAGAGACTGTCATGCCAGATTATCTGCAGCAATATGTCACGCTTGATAAAATCATACAAATCGGCATCAGCTTGGCGATTTTGCTGGTGTTTCTTATACTGAGAAAACTGTTTACAAGATATTTCTTTAATTTGCTTTTTAATATGACAAACAAACCGAAAACCGAAGTTTTTAAACAGGTGGTTGTGGCATTCGATAAGCCTGCCAGATGGTTTTTTGTTGCCTTAGGGCTGTTTTTAGCGATCCGTTATTCACCGTTTTTAGATGCACAGATGCTGCTGATCAGCAAAATATACCGCTCGCTGATTGTGGCGCTGTTGTGCTGGGGGCTTTGTAATTTGACCGCTACATCATCTTTTATTTTTCATAAAGTGAATCAGCGCTTCGAGCTGGATATGGATGATATTCTGGCGCCGTTTTTGTCTAAGCTGCTCCGTTTTGTCATTATAGCGCTCAGTGTGAGCGTGATCGCACAGGAATTCAATTATGACGTCAATGGGTTTGTGGCGGGCCTTGGGCTTGGCGGATTGGCTTTTGCTCTAGCAGCGAAGGATACCATCAGCAACTTCTTTGGCGGAATCATCATTATCACTGAAAAGCCGTTTACAATCGGTGACTGGGTGGAGACGTCGACAGTAACCGGATCGGTGGAAGATATTACCTTCAGGAGCACGAGATTCAGAACAGCACAGGGAGCGCTTGTAACGGTGCCGAACTCTACGCTGTCGATGGAAGCGATCACGAACTGGACGAGAATGACCAAACGCCAGATCACGTTTTCCATCCATGTATCCTACGCAACGCCGATTGAGAACCTTGAACGCTCTATTCGTTCTCTCAGAACCATGCTCTTGGAACATGAGGGCGTTGATAATGAAACGATCATGGTCAACTTTGATACGTTTGCCGACAGCTACTACAATCTATTTTTCAACTTCTATACAAAAACAACGGTTTGGGCTGAAAACCTTGATGTTAGAGAGGATATCAACTATAAAATTATTGAAATCCTCGCCGCAGAAGGTGTTGAGTTTGCATACCCCGGCCAAATGGTTTATGTAAAGCAAAAGCACCAAAACGATCCGTTCCAAGTCAATCTGAATAAAGAGGAAAGGGAACGGGCTTAAAAAGGGAAGGACTTCGTCTGACAGAGGCGGAGTCTTTTTCGTGGTAAAATAAGAGAAAAAAGGCGGTGTTGAGTTGGAAGCATTCAAAAATATTCTAAATGAATCGCAGCGAATTGTCGTGCTGACCGGGGCGGGGATAAGCACAGAATCAGGGATTCCCGACTTTCGTTCAGCCGGGGGCATTTGGACAGAGGATGCCTCAAGAATGGAAGCGATGAGCCTTGATTACTTTTTAAGCCATCCGCGTCTATTTTGGCCTAAATTCAAAAAAATGTTCCAGATGAAAATGAGCGGCAGCTTTGAACCGAATGAAGGGCACTTGCTTTTAGCTGAGCTGGAGAAGCAAGGAAAGCAGGTCGATATCTTTACGCAAAACATTGACGGTCTTCATAAAAAAGCCGGAAGCAGACATGTGTACGAACTGCATGGCTCTATCCAGACAGCTGCTTGCCCGGCATGCGGCGCCCGATATGAGCTCCCTCATTTGCTGGAGCGGGAGGTGCCGGAGTGCACGGCGCCCGGGCAAGATGGTAACAGTTGCAAAGCGGTATTAAAAACCGATGTTGTTCTTTTTGGCGATGCCGTCTTGCACTTTGACACCCTTTATGAAAAGTTGGATCAAGCAGATCTTTTATTGGTTATCGGCACGTCTCTCGAAGTTGCGCCGGCAAGATTTGTGCCTGAGGACGCAAGCCGGATTCCCGGCATGAAGAAAGTCATCATTAACCTCGAGCCAACGTATTGCGACAGCTTGTTTGACATGGTCATCCATCAAAAAATTGGAAAGTTTGCCCGAAGTTTGGGCATAAAAAAGTGAGGCCGCCCATATGCGTGCGCCTCACTTTTTTATTCATGAACAGGAACCATGGTGTCCTCTAACACTCCGAAGGAATAGCCTTTTTCTTTTAGTTTATTGATTAATGCCGGGAGCGCGTTTACGGTAGCGGGAAGATCATGCATGAGAATGACATACGGCCTGCTTGAATGGCTGTGTTCCATATTCTCAAGCTGCTGCAACACCGCCGCCACATATGTTGAATTCCGGTATTTCCAGTCCATGCTGTCAATTGTCCAATCCCAGTACACAAAACCTTCTTTCTCAAGATTGCGGATTTGTGAGGCGGTCAGTGACGGCTTGCTCCCGTATGGCGTTCTGACAAGATCGGTTTTATATCCTGTAATGTCTTGCAGCGTATCACGCGCCTCCTGCATTTCTTTTAACGGAGATGTCGGTGTTTGATAGAACAATTTGTTATTATGGGTGACGCCGTGTAAACCGAGTGTATGGCCTTCCTTTTGTGCCCTTTTCACCGCTTGTTTGAATTCGTTCATCCGCGGTGACAGCATAAAAAATGTCGCTTTTACATCAGCGCTTTTTAGTACGTCGAGCAAGCGGTTTGTATAGGCTGACGGGCCATCATCGAAGGTTAAGTAAACCGTCTTATCTCCCATGTTCTGTTTTGTCTGCAGATGTTTAATCAGCAGATCGGGGGAGTCGTTTTTCAGCTTCAGGCTTTCCTTTTCATTGCGAAGCTGGCCGTTTGTGGTAACAGTGACTTCCTTTGCTTTCGATGAGCTGTTGGAATACCCTAGAATCACCATAAGCAAAAGCAGCACACATAAAACTGCTAAACTTGCAAATTTAAAAGCAAGCGAAACTGCAGAAGGAGAAGCGTCTCCTCTTGTTTGTCGCATAACAATCTCTCCATTGGCATAAAATCTCTACATACCGCTGTACAGCAGGCAGCTTATGAAGATGCCATATGTTTACAACCTATGTATCACCAGTCAAGTATACAGGAATAAAACTGGAAAGAACATAGAAAGTGTGTCGAAATGTCAGATTTTAAGGAAAAAATAAACTCCTTCCCGCTATAGATCTCTTGGATCTTTCTGTTTTTCAGCTAGTCCAATATGATAGAATAAGTGACAATGACAGCAAGAGAAACCATGAGGGAAATCTCGAAAGGGAGGGCTATTATGAAGGTTTTAGTCAACGGCCAGCTGATCGAACGCAGTGAAGCTTCGGTTGATTTGGAAGATCGCGGTTATCAGTTTGGTGACGGTATCTATGAGGTTATCAGAGTGTACAAAGGGGTATTGTTCGGCTTGCGCGAGCATGCAGAGCGTTTTTTCAGAAGCGCGGCTGAAATTGGAATCTCACTGCCGTTCAGTATAGAAGATTTAGAGTGGGACCTGCAAAAGCTTGTACAGGAGAATGCGGTCAGTGAGGGAGCGGTATACATTCAGACAACAAGAGGTGTGGCGCCGCGAAAACACCAGTATGAAGCTGGACTTAAGCCGCAGACTACTGCTTACACATTTAATGTGAAAAAACCGGAGCAAGAGCAGGCATACGGAGTGGCAGCCATTACAGATGAGGATCTTCGCTGGCTGAGATGTGACATCAAAAGTCTGAATTTACTGTATAATGTTATGACCAAGCAAAAAGCCTATGAAGCAGGAGCATTTGAAACTATTTTACTAAGAGACGGCACTGTTACGGAAGGTACATCCTCTAACGTTTATGCTGTTATCAATGGGAAGGTGCGAACGCATCCGGCTAATCGGCTCATCCTCAACGGAATTACGCGGATGACTATTTTAGGGCTTATGAAAAGGAACGGGATCCAGCTTGAAGAGAAGCCTGTCAGTGAGGAAGAACTGAGACAGGCGGAAGAGATCTTTATTTCGTCAACGACAGCAGAGATTATTCCAGTCGTGACGCTAGATGGAGAAACGGTCGGAAGCGGTGAGCCCGGACCGGTGACAAAACAGCTTCAGGCTGCTTTTCAAGAAAGCATTCACCAGGCAGCAAGCATTTCATAATGAAACATAAGAAAGAGCCCGCTTTGCAAGCGGAGCTCTTTTATTTTTTAATAAATCCAACCAAAATTGAGATCATCGGCGATATATAGAGGAAGAACGTAAAAGGGATATAGTCGATGACGGGAACACCAAGTGCGCTCGCCATAAAAGCACCGCATACTCCCCAAGGGATCAACGGATTCATTAATGTCCCGCCGTCCTCTAAGGATCTGGAAAGAAATTTTCGCTCGATGTTTTGTTTGTCGTATAAGGCTTTAAATGATTGTCCCGGTATTAATATTGAGAGATACTGTTCGCCGGTTGCCAAATTGATGCCGATGCTTGAGCAGACAGTTGCCGCAATCAGCTGTCCTTTTGAGCGGATGCCTTTCATGACACCCTCCAATAGCGCGGAAATCAATCCGATTTTCTCCATCAGCCCGCCGAGTGCAAAAGCAATCATAATGAGCGAGACTGAGCCCATCATGGATTGAAGTCCGCCTCTGTTGATAATTTGAGCGGCGGCCTCATTGTCAGTTTCGAACGTCGTGCCATTTTGCAAAGCTGTCATAAACCCCTGCAGGCTGCTGTCAGAGACAAAAATAGTAGTCAAAATTCCCGAGGAAATAATTCCGGCAGTCAGCACGGGAATCACGGGCACACGCTTAACCGCCAGCAAAACGACTAAGACCGGTGAAAGAAGCGCCCACGGCGTTACGTTTGCGGCATCCTTGATTCCGGTTATGACATGTTGAATATCATCGGTTGAAGCACTGTCCGCTGACACAGATAATCCGAGAAAGTAAAACAGCACGACGGTGATGAGCAAAGCCGGGATAGTAGTGCCCATCAAATGGCGAATGTGTTCAAAGATTGGTATTTCGCCTATGCCGGCGGCAAAATTGGTTGTGTCCGACATGGGTGACATTTTATCACCAAAGCATGCGCCGCAAATGACCGCGCCTGCCGTCCATTCAAGCGGAACGCCGGCCGCGCTCGCCACGCCGATCAGCGCGACCCCAATCGTGCTCACAGTTGTCAGGCTTGAGCCGACAAGCGTGCTGATGATCATGCAGGAAAACAAAGCAGTCAAAAGAAGATGGCTGGGTTCAATAAAGGACAGGACATAAACCGTCACGGACGGTATTGCGCCACTGTACATCCAAGCGCCGATTAAGATGCCGATCAGCGCCAAAACGATAATTGGCTGTACACCATTCTTGATCCCATCTGTAATCCCTTTTTCTAAGGAATTCCAGGAAAAACCGGCCCATAAACCGGCAGCTGAAAGCATGATAACACATAGAAACAGTGGGATATGCGGTTCTGTATGAAGCAAGAATAAGCAAGAAATAATGATTCCTAACATAAATATAAATAAACTGACGGCTAACGGAAACGTCAGCTTTTTTTGAGAATCCAAAATAACACCCCATATTTATCTTTAATGCTTTTGTGCTTTTGGGCACGAAAGCATTATAACAGAAAAAAACGAAAATCTATGTTTTTTAACAATTATGAATTTAAAAAAAGTGAGCACAGGGCATGCTCACTTTACAATCAGGACGGGTATATCCGATTTCGCTGATAGCTTTTCACTTACACTTCCGAATATGAGCTTTTTCAGCCTGTTTTGGTCTCTGCTTCCGGTTACGATCATATCGGCAGAAATGCGGTTTGCATACTCGATAATTGATTCAGCCGGATCGCCTTCTAATATATCAATATGTCCATCTGTCTGCTGGTCATTCAGCATCATTCTGGCTTCGGCGATGACTTCCTCCGTACGGTCTTCATAGATCATTGGCTCAGGTGGTGCAACATCTGATATTAGCGGATCAGGAACACTTGTCATGCCTCCGCCAATGTAGCTTGCCCCTGCTGCGGGCTTTGGCGGGTCGATGATGGTCTGATTGTCTTTCATATCATGTGAATGGGCGACGGTAATGGCAGCATTTACGGTTTTAGCAAGATCGATGGCTGTCTGCAGCGCTTTCTTACTATTTTCACTTCCGTCAAACGCAACGATGATACGGCCAGCATGAAACATCATTCTCACCCTTTCAAAAACGTCTTACAATACAAATACCCGGATTCGGGTACAATTAATCTTTTCCTATTCAAGTAACGATTGACAAAAAAAGGTTTTGTTTATATGATGAAAAAAAGATGAAATCAGAATGGAAGGAGGGTTTGCTATGCCAAGGAATTTGCGTGTTTACAAGACAGTTTCATATTGGCGCGGCAAACCCTATGTTCTGTATGATTGAACGGTATTTTTAAGTCTAGCTGCGCGCTGAAGAGCGCTGTGCATATGATATTGGTGAAAAAGGCATGGAGCTGACGCTTCATGCCTTTTTTATATACAAAATCTAAGGAAAGACAGGTGTATGGGATGTGAAGGCAAATACAGTGGCGAGTGCGGCTCATGTCAAATTAAACGAAAAAAGCAGTAAGGAAAAAATAGAAGGCGGCTGATGAGATAAAGGAGATGGTGATCGATGTTTTCAGTATTGAAAAAGCTAGGCTGGTTTTTTAAAGCGTACTGGCTGCGCTATACGATTGCAATTGTGCTTTTATTGGGAGTCAATGTCATTGAAATGTTTCCGCCTAAGCTCTTGGGGAACGCCATAGATGATATGAAATCAGGGGCGTTTACTGCGGAGGGGCTGCTGTTTTATATCGGTATCTTTTTTGTGCTGTCGGCGGTCGTCTATATCATGTCTTATTTTTGGATGTACCAGCTGTTCGGCGGAGCGAATGTGATGGAGAAAATTCTCCGAACGAAGCTAATGGGGCATCTTCTGTCCATGTCGCCGCCTTTTTATGAAAAAAACCGGACAGGCGATTTGATGGCACGGGGGACGAATGATCTTCAGGCGGTCAGTTTAACGACGGGGTTTGGCATCTTGACATTAGTCGATTCTACGATGTTCATGATGACGATCTTTTTGACGATGGGATTTCTGATCAGCTGGAAGCTGACCTTGGCCGCCATTATCCCGCTTCCTATTATGGCGATTGCAATCAGTCTATACGGAAGCAAAATCCATGAAAGGTTTACGGAGGCCCAGAATGCGTTTGGGGCGCTAAATGACAGGGTGCTTGAATCCGTTTCGGGCGTGCGGGTGATTCGCGCGTATGTACAGGAAAGAAATGATGTCCGCCAGTTTACAGAAATGACCGCAGATGTTTATCAGAAAAATATGAAAGTGGCTTTTATTGATTCACTGTTTGAGCCGACGGTTAAGCTGCTTGTCGGTGCCAGCTATCTGATTGGGCTCGGCTACGGAGCGTTTCTTGTGTTCCGGAACGAGCTGACGCTTGGCGAGCTTGTTTCCTTTAATGTTTATCTCGGCATGATGATTTGGCCGATGTTTGCAATCGGTGAACTCATTAATGTGATGCAGCGTGGCAATGCGTCATTAGACCGGGTAAATGATACTCTTTCTTATCAACCGGACGTGATGGACCCGAAGCAGCCTGTTGAACTGAAAGAGCCTGGAGATATTGTTTTCAGCCATGTCAGCTTTACATATCCAAGCTCAACAAGCGGCAATATTCAAGATATTTCGTTTACGGTACGAAAAGGGCAGACTGTCGGGATTGCCGGTAAAACCGGGAGCGGAAAAACGACGGTTATTAAGCAGCTTTTGCGCCAGTACCCTGCCGGTGAAGGGAGCATTACATTCTCTGGTGTGCCGATTCAGCAGATCCCTCTTGACCGGCTCCGCGGGTGGATCGGATATGTGCCTCAGGATCATTTGCTGTTTTCACGGACAGTAAAAGAAAATATTTTATATGGAAAACAAGATGCAAGTGATGAAGAGGTTAACCAAGCCATTGCCGAAGCACATTTTGAAAAAGATCTACACATGCTTCCATCCGGTTTGGAGACGATGGTTGGTGAAAAAGGGGTAGCGCTGTCCGGCGGGCAAAAGCAAAGAATTTCGATTGCGAGAGCACTTATGGCGAATCCGGAGATTTTGATCCTGGATGATTCGCTTTCTGCCGTAGATGCCAAAACAGAGGCTGCGATTATCAGGAATATCAGAGAAAACCGCAAAGGAAAAACAACATTTATTTTGACACACCGTTTATCTGCGGTAGAGCATGCTGACCTGATCCTTGTGATGGACGGCGGCGTGATTTCTGAGAGAGGCACGCATCAAGAACTAATGGCCAATAATGGGTGGTACCGGGAACAATATGAAAGACAGCAGCTGTTCACTGCGGAAGAAGGGGGAGCAGGGGCATGAAAACAGGAAAAACGTTATGGAGATACGCACTCCTCTATCGGAAATTGCTGATCACTGCCGTCCTATTGCTTGCGGTCGCCGTCGGGGCAGAACTGACTGGGCCGTTTATCGGCAAAAAAATGATTGACGACCATATCCTCGGTATTGAAAAAACATGGTATGAAGCCTCGGAAAAAGATAAAAATGCCGTTCGGTTTCATGGCACTTCTTATGTCAGAGAAGACCGTATCCAGGGACCTGTTTCTCAAGACAAAGAAGCGCATATTTATCAAGTAGGAATGGCGTTCTATTTTGTTGATCAGGCTGTCAGCTTTGACGGGAACAGAACGGTTTCTGACGGTAAGCTGACAATCACAAATGGAGACAAGAGCCGGATATATGCGGCCGAAAAGCTGACAAAAGAGGATCTTTTCCGGTTCTATCAGCCCGAAATAAAGGGAATGGTGTTTTTAATCTGCCTGTATGGGGGCTTGCTTGTGTTTTCGGTTTTCTTTCAATATGGACAGCATTATTTGCTGCAGATGAGCGCCAATCGGATTATTCAAAAGATGAGGCAGGACGTGTTTTCACACATACAGAAAATGCCGATTCGCTATTTTGACAACCTTCCGGCCGGCAAAGTGGTTGCGCGGATTACCAATGAT
Source organism: Bacillus sp. T17B1 (assembly GCF_026796395.1). Lineage (NCBI taxonomy): Bacteria > Bacillati > Bacillota > Bacilli > Caryophanales > Bacillaceae > Bacillus > Bacillus sp. T17B1. The sequence goes on along the minus strand of NZ_JALAYA010000021.1, from coordinate 60,717 downwards.
ACGGAGGCCATCAGGGATTTATATGTCACAGTGCTGTCTACATTTGTGACAAGCGGAATCTATATGCTCGGCATATTCACGGCTTTGTTTTTGCTGGATGTTAAGCTCGCGTTTGTGTGCCTGGCAATTGTGCCGATTATCTGGCTGTGGTCGGTCATATACCGGAAATACGCTTCTTATTACAATCAAAAAATCCGGTCGATCAACAGTGACATTAACGCAAAAATGAATGAGTCCATTCAAGGCATGACAATTATTCAGGCTTTCCGTCATCAAAAGGAAACAATGAGAGAATTTGAGGAATTAAATGAATCTCATTTTTATTTTCAAAACAGGATGCTGAATCTAAACTCCTTAATGTCCCATAATCTTGTCAATGTGATCCGGAACCTGGCGTTTGTCAGTTTGATTTGGCATTTTGGCGGTGCAAGCCTGAATGCGGCCGGGGTTGTTTCTGTCGGTGTGCTGTATGCGTTTGTCGATTATTTGAACCGGTTATTCCAACCGATCACAGGCATTGTCAATCAGTTTTCAAAGCTGGAGCTTGCACGGGTTTCTGCCGGGCGTGTTTTCGAACTTCTTGAAGAGAAGAATACGGAAGAAGCGGGTGATCCGGCGAAGGAGCGCGCGTTGGGGCGTGTTGAATTTCGTGATGTGTCATTTGCTTATCAAGATGGTGAAGAGGTATTAAAACATATTTCCTTTACCGCGCAAAAAGGCGAAACTATAGCGCTCGTCGGCCATACCGGATCAGGCAAAAGCTCGATTTTAAATCTCCTGTTTCGTTTTTATGATGCGCAAAAAGGGGATGTACTGATTGATGGGAAAAGCATTTACAACATGTCAAGACAGAAACTCAGATCCCATATGGGCATTGTGCTTCAGGACCCGTACTTATTCTCAGGCACGATCGGATCTAACGTAAGTCTGGATGACGAAAGAATGACCGAAGAAGATATCAAGAAAGCACTGCGGCAAGTTGGTGCCGAGCCGCTTCTGAAAAAGCTTTCAAAAGGCATTAATGAACCCGTGATTGAAAAAGGGGGCACACTATCCTCTGGAGAGCGGCAGTTAATTTCTTTCGCAAGAGCTTTGGCGTTTGATCCTGCCATTTTGATTTTAGATGAAGCAACAGCGCACATTGATACAGAGACAGAAGCCGTCATCCAGAAGGCGCTCGACGTCGTTAAACAAGGCCGCACCACCTTCGTCATCGCTCACCGGCTTTCAACAATCAGAAACGCGGATCAGATTTTGGTCCTCGATAAAGGAGAAATTGTTGAGAGAGGAAACCATGAGGAATTGATGGCAATCAAAGGGCAATATTATCAAATGTATAAGCTGCAAAAGGGCCAGAAACATACCATTGCATAACACTCAAAAACCCAAAACAATCGTGTTTTGGGTTTTTTATGTAGTTAATAAGCCAGTCCGGCACGGTATCCGATATACTCTCCTGTAACAAGCTCACGATGTAGAAAATCAGCAGTATCGCCGACCGTAATACTTGTGCCGCCCTCCGGCAAAACGTCACGCTCTGTACGATAGACGCCAGTTGCTGTTCCGTCCGGGAGGTAAGTGGGACAGATCATTGTCCAGTCTAACGAAGAATCTTTTAGCATTTCGTATACTTTTGCATGCTCCTTGGCTGCGCGAGTTAGCTTTCGTTTCGATTCATTTGTTTCAAACCGGTATTTTCCAGGTTCATATCGGGAATCAAGAATGCCTGCGGTACCAATCGTGATCAGCCGTTTGATATGCTGTTCTCTCATAATGGCGAGTATATTTGCCATAGCTTCGGATAGGGTATCATCACCATCTGTGCCGAGACAGCTGATCACGATTTCAGCATCCTTCACAACTTTTTTTACATCTTCCCGGCGGCGCGCGTTCCCTATGATGATTCGGTCTTTTGGAAGGGGAACTTCAGCATGTTGAGATCTGACCAGAGCGTAAATGTCAAACTGTTCATCTGCGGAAGCTTGAGTTAAAAAGGCTTGTCCGACGCGGCCGCTGGCACCAAATAAAGCGATTTTCATCAAATAACCTCCTCGCCCCTCATTATAAATGGATGTTCTCAGTTTGAACAGCGCGGGAAAGAATACCTGGAAAAATAGACAGAACGATGGGAAACATATTCATGAATCATGGATATACTTACGAACTGAACCAGCTCCCAATTCACATAGGCGATGAATGCCACCTTTATTCCCTCCTTTTTTTTCTAGGATATGTGGATCAGGAAAAAAGGGTGACAAATATAAAGAGAGCGCGGGAAACCGCGCCCTCTAAAGCCATATATTGAATTGTTATTGAACTCTGCCGCCCATTTGCTGCTGAGCAAAAGATACTAAACGTTTTGTGATTTCTCCTCCGACAGAACCGTTAGCGCGGGAAGTAGTATCCGCTCCAAGGTTAACGCCGAATTCAGAAGCGATCTCAAGTTTCATTTGATCGATAGCCTGAGCTGCGCCAGGAACTACTAATTGGTTTGAAGAGTTTTGGTTAGCCATGTGTAAAATCTCCTTTTTGTTTAGTATGGTTGGGTTAACTGGAGTTGCACCAGTCTGTGGACCCGTCTCGGGTGTCACTGCCGCTCGGCGTAACCCAATGCTTGCCGGCTTGTTACTAGTATTATGTTAAAATGGCCGGAAACTCATGCGGAGAATTGAGTGGTAAATCTTGAGAAGGCATAAAAAAAGCTTAACCGTTCAGGCTAAGCTAGTCATAAATATGAAAAAGCATCAGTTCATGTATCTCGTTTGTCAGAGCAGGTTCGTCAGCGCGGGCGGGAAACAAATCTCCCCATTCAATCTCACCGCTTTTATGATAGATGCCTTCATAATGGGTTCCTTTATAATAAAACGAAATTCTCCATCCGGGCAGCTTTTCTTTTTGGAACAAAGGTTTCCAGCTGAAATGAGAAATCATGACGGCCACGCTCCTTAAAATTGGTATCAATTGACCTGAATACGAACGAATTATGTTCATTGTACCACTGTTTCAAAACATCATTGAAGAGACTTTGTGTTGCAGTTTGTCCTAGCTTTTGACAAAAAAAGCCCGCTTTATCAAAAGAAGCGGGGCAGGTTACGAAGGCCACAGCGCATCATGGGAGGTGATCGCCTTCTCGGATAGATATGACGCGTATTCAAAGCTTCTTCGTTTTGTCAGAGAATCAACATGATGCAAATTCGGATGAGAAAAGATACTGCGGCCCGGACGTGAATTTGCTTCAAACATCCATACCTTGCCGTTCTGATCAATGCCAAAATCGAAGCCGATCTCACCGATAAACCCCTCGATATGATCATGAAGCACATGACTAGCGGTCAGTGCCGCAGCAGAAAGCTTTTTTATGACCTCAATTCTTTCAGCGGGGTCAGCGTATACTTCTGCAAGTGTTTTTACGATTCCGCCATTAGAAAGATGTGTTGTAATGCTATTTTCTCCGGAAATCTTGACGGCTATTGCTGTCACCGTCCATTTCCCTTTTCTGTTTTTATTCGTATGGACACGGAAATCCGCTGGTTTGCCCTGGAATTCGATTAGATCGACACCTTGCTGAATGAGAAAGTCAGACGGATTGTGCTGTGTTTGAAATGCTGCCAGGAATGCTGCGGCATCGGGATAATCGATTGAAGAAAACGTTTTGGCGTCATTCGTATGTTTCACCGTCAGGCCGTTGTCTGTTTTTGTCAGCTGATAAATGCTGGTGCCGAGTGCTCCGTTAGCCGGTTTGATATAAACTTTTTTGTATGCGGCACAGAGCTCATCAATCCGCTTCTCAGATGGTGTCAGCTCGGATTTCGGCAAAAAAGGGGCTGTTCTCGGATCTTGTTCGAGCAGTTGATGAACGCTCCATTTATTAAAAAACGTTTTATTAAACCATGGGATTTGATATTCGTCGATTAGTCTCTTTTTTGTATGTTGCAAGAGAAGCGAATCTTCAATTTTTCGGTTTGGCAAACGGTCATAAACGACGTTCGGTAGCGGGACGATTGTTTTCTCCCAACCGTTTTCTCTATAGAGGAGCCCCTCAATCGTGCCTTCATCCCAATTGATTTGGTGCGCGCCAAAAACGTAGCAGTAGCCTCCGGCTTGCTCGTGTAACGTGACGAGCTTAGAAAAAAAGAGGGAACGATCCTTAAAAGGTCGTTCAAGAGATACGGAAAACCCCGCTGTAAAGATGCCGATTAAAGGCCCGATATGCACCGTATGATCATGAATTAAAATGTCAGCCCTGCTTCGGTGGGGAAGCAAAAGCTCATAAAATAGATTTTCAGAGAGAAGCACGGTTTGTTCCAGATGCTGTTTGTAAGAAACGTGGCATCTGACAACCTTCGTCCCGAACGCGGCATGCAAAAGTCCGTCTCGTTTCAGCGAAGAGGGCAGAAACAGGGTGTTTTCACTGTTTTTGTCTATGCCGATCAAAAACTGTTTACGATTCACGCGGAAGGACTCCTTTCTGGCTTTGCTCAGAAAACAGATATTGGCAGCGCTTAAGGGGACAAGTGTACAGGTTTTCTTTTTGTTCGGGAGAAACACGCAGGATTGACTTTCTGCCCGGTTTGGAATTGATATCCAAAATCCAAATTCTTCCGTCCTTCGCAAGGCAGATATCAAGCCCGAGTTCAAACAGCGGCCCGTAGCGCTCGTCAAGATAATACGGAACCGATTGTGTAATCGAGAACACGTCATCGAGTAAGACCACTTGCTGTTTTTTCGGTATATCTTCAAACCAAGAATCAAATGTCAGCGCATCAGATCCGACAGACAAGTTGGCCAGCAGCCCGTGTTTATATCCGCGTCTCACTGCCTTTCCGACTGTATTCCATTCACCTGCTTCGTTTTTTTCCATGAACAGACGGATATCACATGGATATTGTTCCTTATCTTGAATATCTAAATAAGGCTGAAGCAAATATTGATGCTGAAGCACTTTTTTGCACCATGTTTTAAAAGAAGCCTGGTTGGAAAAGGTTTTTGTCTGCTTATCTTTTCCAATGTGATACGTAGCGGTTATGTTTTTCTTGCCCAGCTCCAAGAGAATCACGCCTCTGCCTCCTGCGCCGAATGCCGGTTTTAAGATGCAGGCTTTTTCTTTGGATAAGAAGGAGTGAATTTGTTCGTAACGGCTTACCTTTATCGTTTCCGGAATATAAGGATTGATCACAGCATGCTGCTGAAGATCATGAAGGATGGTCCACTTATCGGGAAGGCCGCGCCCGATAAATTCCGTTTTTGGATATTTTTTGAGCCACTCTACGATAGGTTTAGCTTTTTGGGATTGTGAATCCTTGCCGTAAAAACAGCGGTCATAAATATAATCTGGAATCGCCATTTCGGTTTCGTTCCATGTATTGCTGGCCGAATGATAAACCGATGCTTTGACGCGCAAGTTGTCAGGAGAAATATCAAACGGTGTAAACCGGATGAAGCGTATGCCAAATTCGGGTGCTCTCTTGGCCAACTCTGCAGAATAGTCTGCCTCATGCTGGCGGGATAAGGACATAAAACCGAGTGTTATCATGGTGAGACTCCCCCTTTTATTCAAAAGCTGCCGGCGGGTGTCGGCAGCTTTACGCTAAATACATTCAGGATGAACGCAGCTGACGGTATTCTACTTTACAGATTACGATTCTTCACCTTGCCCTATTCCAAAAGAACAAGCTGATTTTCTGACAACAGGAATTTGTCTCCTCATTTGCTAAGTGATTGCATGAGCCTCTATAATACGAATAGGTACATCATCTATATGAAAAAAGCTGAATGACAGATGGAGGAAGATGAATAGGAATGGGTATTGCAGGAACCTTTATTTTTATGACTGTGATCGGCGCTGCTATTGGCGCGGTGACCAATCATTTAGCAATTCAAATGCTATTTAGACCCTATAAGGCGTACTATTTGTTTGGAAAACGAGTCCCTTTTACCCCCGGGCTGATTCCGAGACGACGGGATGAACTTGCAAAACAAATGGGACTGATGGTAGTCAATCATCTCTTAACCCCTGAGGGCATTAAAAAGCGGCTTGTTTCTGATGCAGCCAAAACGCAGGCTCTTCAGGTCGGGGAACAGCTGATTCAAAAGCTGTCACTTTCTGAAATGACAGTGAAAGAAGCGCTTGAAAAAGCCGGGGTGAAGCGTCCTGATGAAGCGGCAGACGCATGGATCAGCCGCTGGACGGATGATAAGCTGAATGAGCTTTTCCGCCAATACGAGCACCAATCGTTAAAAGACCTCGTTCCTATGGAAGTGCAGGAAAAGCTTGAGGAAAAGATTCCGATGATTTCAGGATATATATTGTCACGCAGTGCAAGTTATTTTGAAAGTGATGAAGGAAAAATCCGTCTCGGCAATATGATTGATGGCTTTTTAAAAGAACGCGGCATGCTTGGAAGCATGGTACAAATGTTTCTGGGGAATTCAAGCCTAGCGGACCGCGTGCTGCCGGAGCTGCTGAAGTTTTTGCGGAATGAGGAAACCAATAAACTGCTTTCTGATCTTTTGAAGAACGAATGGGGCAAGCTGAGGGAGTATACGTTTTATGAAGCAGACGAAAAATGGAATGCAAAAGCGCTCATTTTCAGCCTGAAACGAAGAGTGCTGCAAACATTTTCGACTGCTCCATTTTTCATTAATACGATTGGCACGCTTACCGTCCGCTATGAATCTGAGCTGACCGAGCAAATGCTGCCGGCACTGTTAGACAAATTGCTTGAAGGGGTTTCGGCTAATCTTGAAAGTGTTTTAAAACGGATGCGCCTTGAGGAAATCGTCAAGGAGCAGGTGGATCAGTTCCCGGTGCAGCGGCTTGAAGAAATGGTGCTGTCCATTTCGAAAAAAGAATTTAAAATGATTACCTATTTGGGAGGCCTTCTCGGCGGAATCATAGGTGCAGTTCAAGCGTTATTTGTCACCCTTTTTTAAGAAGAAATGGTTCTTGAATAATGAAAGGAGCTCCATAGTCTGTTATAGTGGAGTGGTATGTCTAAACGGCAATGATGAAAGGAGCTATTCACAATGGCTGTTAATTTTTATGATGTAGCATATGACCTGGAAAATGCATTACGCGGGAGCGAAGAGTTCACCCGTCTAAAAAATCTTTATGATGAAGTAAACGCAGATGAATCAGCGAAGCGCATGTTCGAAAACTTCCGCGATGTGCAGCTTAAACTCCAGCAAAAACAAATGGCAGGAGAAGAAATTACACAAGAAGAAGTGACTCAGGCTCAAAAAACAGTTGCGCTTGTACAGCAGCACGAAAAAATTTCTCAGCTGATGGAAGCGGAGCAGCGCATGAGCATGCTGATCGGCGAATTGAACAAAATCATTATGAAGCCTTTAGAAGAGCTTTACGGCAGTGTCGAAGGTTAATCAGCAAAATCCCTTCTTGAAAAAGAAGGGACTTTTTTATTCAGTAACTTGGAAATCGAATGAATCTTTTACCTCTCCATTTATAATCACTAATAATGTATGAATTCCTTTGTAATGTTTTCTGGTAGTTAGATCCCTAAAGGATTGAATTTTTGTGTACGACTTCGTTTCGTTTTTTCTTATATTTGTTTCTGTAATTTTAAACACTTTTTGATGACGCTGACCCCTTGCTTTTACAAAATCAATAGCGTACTCAATTCTTACTTTTTGATCCATGACTGAATGAATGGAGAAAGAAAATTCAAGGCTTTTGCCAATGGCTATACGGCTGGATTGACATGATAAATTATGTAATTGTATTGAATCAGTATTTTCATATCCAAAAAGTGCTAAGGCCTGTTTATCACCCTTTTTTAATAAGGTTCGATAGGCGTGTTTGATGATCCAATCGGTATCAGGGTGTGTTCCATACCAATGGCCTGCGGCTTTTCTCAGCAAATGAGGGTGCGTTTTTGAAATATCATTAAGGTTATTGGCCACGCTTTTCCTTACATACAAGGACTCGTCCTGCATCAGCTTCTCAAGGATCGGCAGAACGGGGGAAGGGTCCAAATTCAAAGCGGGTATCGATTTTCCCCATGCAGGCGGGGTCTGCTTCCTTCGCTCGCAAGTCTTCTTACATGTTCATTTTCATGCTCGGACTTAAAACAGCCATCTGATCACCGCTTTTTCGTTATTAAATATATTATATGGGAATGTATGTTCTTTATCGAGCAGTTAGTTCCAAAAATTAACAATAAATCCTACCTTAGTATACATCATTTGGATACTTTTTTTAGTTAAAAAAACCCTTGTCATCACCAAGAAAAACTGAGATAATGGCATTGAAAGCGCCTACACTTACGAGATTTCAATAGGATACGGTCGCATATCATGCCGTTATATAGAGGGGATAAGCAACAGAGAGTAAGTGTTCGGAGCGCATCATCGGTCAAACAAGGGGTTCCTAATACATGATTTTTCGTAAATCGAAATAACGATATTAGGGAGAATGGCTGCTTCGATCGTATCCTTTCATCATGCCATACATAAAGTCTGCTGAGTCAGGCTTTTTTTGCTTACCAGAAAAGGTTGTTCTAAACACAGAGACAGGGTCATATCCTATACACAAGTACAGTCATCAAGGAGGGGGACATCTCTGTGTCAAAACAATTGCTTGCCTTAAATATAGATGGAGCGCTGCTACGGTCGAACGGGAAGATTCATCAGGCAACGAAGGATGCGATTGAATACGTTAAGAAAAAAGGAATTTACGTTACTCTCGTGACCAATCGACATTTTCGTTCTGCACAAAAAATAGCGAAATCACTAAAGCTTGATGCCAAGCTAATCACCCACAGCGGGGCATACATCGCTGAGAAAATAGACGCCCCGTTTTTTGAAAAAAGAATTTCTGACGATCACACCTTTAACATTGTTCAAGTGCTGGAGAGTTATCAATGCAATATTCGGCTTCTTCACGAGAAGTATTCTATTGGAAACAAGAAAAAAGTGAATTCTAATTTATTGGGGAAAGCACTCATTCATCCGTCTGATCCGATCTTTTATCCAGTCCAGTTCGTTGAATCATTAAGCGATCTTCTCATGGATGAGCCGGTGAGTGCACCTGTCATCGAAGTGTATACGGAGCACGACATTCAGCATGACATCACAGAAACGATAACGAAGGCCTTCCCTGCGGTTGATGTTATTCGCGTAAACGATGAGAAGCTGAATATCGTCCCGAAGGGTGTCTCCAAGGAAGCGGGTCTGGCCCTCGTCACTTCAGAGCTGGGCCTGACTATGGCTGATGTCGTGGCCATTGGGCATCAGTATGATGACCTCCCGATGATTGAACTTGCCGGTCTTGGGGTAGCGATGGGGAACGCCGCTCCAGAGATCAAGAGAAAGGCAGATTGGGTCACAAGGTCTAATGATGAGCAAGGTGTTGCCTATATGATGAAGGAATATTTTCGAATGCAGCAGCGAAAAGGATTTCTTGATAGGTTCCACATGAAACGTGTGTAAAAAATAGCCGCTCGCGCCCAGATGGGTGCGGCGGCTTTTTTGCCGGATTGATTTTAACGGTTTATTTCTGTACACTAAAGAAAGTTTTGAATCTGATAAATTAGGTGATGAAGTTGCAAATTAAAATAGAAGGCATACATGATGACCGCCTGCATCGGCCTCTGCAAAATATTGCAAATTTGTTTTATGAAGAGTGCGAGCTTGTGTACGGCGGAGAGGAGCCCGCAGATGTTGCCATTTCTTTAGAATGTTCACAAACAAATGAGCAGGTGACGGTAACGGGAGAAGTGAAGGGAACTGTCATAAAGGAGCAGCATACAAAATCTTTTTCTCTCGGCATGAATGAAAAAGAAGCCTTTAAGCAAGTGAAAAACACGATTTCTTATGTGTACCTCAATCTTCTTCAGGCACATACGGGCATCACGCAAAAGTGGGGAATCCTGACAGGCATCCGGCCCACAAAGCTGCTTCATAAAAAGCTGCAAAGCGGAATGCCGAAGGCGCAAGCTCACACTGAATTGAAAAAAGACTATTTAATTCATGATGAGAAAATCGAGTTAATGCAGGAAATTGTTGACCGGCAGCTGGCGGCAGTGCCGGATTTGTATCAAGTAAAGGATGAAGTCAGCATTTATATCGGCATTCCGTTCTGTCCGACAAAGTGCGCATATTGCACATTCCCTGCGTACGCCATTCAAGGGCAGGCGGGCAGAGTTGGCTCATTCTTATGGGGGCTGCATTACGAAATGCAGAAAATCGGCGAATGGCTGAAGGAGCATGATGTTAAGGTTACAACCATTTACTTTGGAGGCGGGACACCGACAAGCATTACTGCGGAGGAAATGGATCTGCTGTATGAGGAAATGGTCCGCTCCTTCCCGGATGTAAAAAACATTCGTGAGATAACGGTGGAAGCCGGACGCCCTGACACGATTACAGAAGAAAAACTCGCCGTTTTAAATAAATATGACATTGACCGAATCAGCATCAATCCACAATCATATGAAAACGAAACGCTAAAGGCGATCGGGCGGCATCATACGGTTGAAGAGACCATTGAGAAGTATCATCTGTCACGCCGGCATGGCATGAATAATATCAACATGGACTTGATTATCGGTTTGCCTGGGGAAGGCGTGAAGGAATTCAGACACAGCCTTTCAGAAACGGAAAAACTGATGCCGGAATCTCTTACAGTTCATACGCTTTCCTTTAAACGTGCGTCAGAAATGACGAGAAACAAGCATAAGTACAAAGTCGCCGGCAGGGAAGAGGTTTCTCAAATGATGGATGACGCGGTAGCCTGGACGAAAGAGCATGGGTACGCGCCTTATTATTTATACCGCCAGAAAAACATTCTTGGAAACCTTGAAAACGTCGGATACTCTTTGCCGGGACAAGAAAGCATCTACAACATCATGATTATGGAAGAGGTGCAGATGATTATCGGCATCGGCTGCGGCGCTGCAAGTAAGTTTATTGACCGGGAAACAGGGAAAATCACGCACTTTGCCAATCCGAAAGATCCGAAATCGTACAATGAGCGCTTTGAGCACTATACGGACGAAAAAATTAAATATTTAGAGCGGATTTTTGAGAAAACGACAAAGCAGCACTGATCACAGTGCTGCTTTTTTTATCCCTGTTTTCTTGCAGGATGAACATCAGGCTTCCATTTAAATACTTTGTTCAGTAAACGGTAAATTCGTTTTGATTCCTTTGTTAAAAGCGGTCCCAAAATCGCCAGAATGAGGACATATAATGCGGCAAACGGCTTTAATGTGGCTGACAGGCCGCCGGCTATCCCGAGGTTCGCAACGATAATCGAAAACTCACCCCGTGATACGATCGTCAGTCCAATATTCGATGAGGCCTTATGAGAAAGCCCTGCGCGCCGTCCTGCCGCCATTCCGGCAATAAAGTTTCCAAGAATGGTCAGAATCACGGCTCCCAACGCAAGCCAGACCGCTTCGCCGAGTGAAAACGGATCGATGCTAAGGCCGAAACTAAAAAAGAACATCGCGCCGAAGAAGTCGCGAAATGGAACGACAAGGTGCTCAATCCTATCGGAATGCTCTGTTTCAGAAAAAACCAACCCGAGCAGCAGCGCACCGATCGCTTCCGCTACATGGATCGTCTCTGAAAACCCGGCGATAAAAAAGAGCGACGCAAAAATGACGATAATAAACACTTCGTTTGAGCGAATGTCCAACAGTTTATTCAACAGCGGCGGGAGCTTTCTAGCTGCGATAAAAAACAGCAGCATATAACTGAAGGCGATCAAAATGGACAAAAGTGCACTTCCGACTGATGTCGCATCACCTAACACAAGGCCGGAAACTACGGACAAATACACGGCAAGAAAAATATCCTCAAACATAATGATGCCGAGAACCAGCTCGGTTTCCGGATTGGCGGTTCTTTTTAAATCAACGAGCACTTTTGCGACAATCGCACTTGACGAGATTGTGATGACCCCTGCGAGGACGAGGACGTCCAGAAAGGAAAACCCGGTAATAAACCCGTAAAGCAGCCCGAGACTGAAATTAATCAAGATATAAATCGTTCCGCCGACCGCGATTGATTTTCCGGATTTGATCAGCTTTCCGACGGAGAATTCGAGCCCGAGATAAAAGAGGAGAAACAGTACGCCCATCCGCCCGAAAAACTCGATGATTTCACTGCTTTCTATAAATGTTAGGTCAATAATGCCCGCTTTCGGTGCGTGCGGTCCAACCAGCATGCCCAGCACAATCAGAAACGGAATAATCGAAAATTTAATTTTATTGGCGATTACACTGGCAATCGCGACAAGCACAAGCGCTGTACCGACTTCAAATACGAGATGATCCATCGGCCGTTCACACGCCCTCTCCAGAAAGAAAATCGTGAATCAGTTTCTTCAGATGCTTTCTTTCACCTGAGAGGACAAGTGTGTCATTTTCTTCAATAACCGAATCGGCTCCGGGATTTAAAAGCTTCTCCTGGCTGTGCTTGATGATGGCGATCACAGTGACATCGTAGTTTTGGCGGACATCAAGCTCCCCGAGTGTGCGCCCGATCGATTTGGCGCCTTTTTCGACCTTAAACCATTCAATAATGAGATCGCTGAAGGCCATTTCGATGGACTCTAGTGCTTGCGGTTTATAGACCATGCCACCTAGAATAGCGGCAATTTGCCTTGCTTCAGTATCATCCAATGAGATATTGGAAAGGAGCTCATCCGGGTCCCGGTCATTAAACCGGTATATCTCTCTTCTGCCGTCATCATGAATGATAATCGTCATTTTTTCATGGCTTCTCGTTTCGATTTCGAATTTTTTGCCGATGCCCGGCAGATCGTTTTCTTTAATATTCAATGAAAATCCCTCCGAATGTAGTGTTGTTGAAATGGGGCGAGTTGCAAATAAAGCTTGGGCATTTATATTCGGAGGTAATTAGACTGGTATTTGATAGGGACGGCACACACCTTTTCCAGCCTGTTCATCAGCGGTTCATCAAGAGGCTTGACAGATAGCTGCCTGACAGACTGCGCCAGCGGACTGTACTCTTTGTTCAGCTCTGCCAAGTACAAGCTGCTCGGCGACGGAATTTTGGCCGATTGTGCTTCTTGTGGATATGAGGACATAGGCACATAGCTGTCAGTGCTTGCTTCAAGCTGGGAAGGCAGAACCACATCCGAAGGGGGAAAGTACACCATAAATAAACTTAACAGAAAACTGATTAGCAATTTATCCATGCTTCCTTTCCTCCTTTCTCATCCTAATATCCCTTCTTTCACTATATAAAACTTTATGTTTCCACTCAAACAATATGCATTTTTCAGTATCTATTGACCTTGAAAAATAAAAAGGTTTATTTGAGAATGGCAGGGAATGTATAGTGTGAAAGAAAAAAAGCTAGCGCATACATGGAGGTGTTTCAATGGAGTTTATTCAGTATGAAGTGAATGGATCCGTGGCCGAGATTATCTTGAATCGCCCTGATGCCCACCACGCCCTGAATGAACAGATGCTGTCTGAACTGAAGGAGGCGGTTGAAAAGGCGGCTGCAAGCGAGGTGCTCATCGTTCTTCTGAGAGGAACCGGGAAAGGCTTTTCGGCCGGCGGAGATATCCGGATGATGACATCAGAGCATAACTCTGATCAATTTAAGCAGCTGATGGATACGATTGAGGCTGTCATTCTAACGTTCTATCAGATGAAGAAAGTGACAATTGCAGCTATTCACGGCGCTGCTGCGGGACTGGGTCTGAGTTTGGCGCTTTGCGCTGACATTGTGCTCGCGGAAAAAAACGCCGTTCTCGCGATGAATTTTATCGGCATTGGGCTTGTTCCGGACGGCGGAGGGCATTATTTGCTGATGAAAAGAATTGGGGAAGCGAAGGCGAAAAAACTGATTTGGAGCGGGAAAAAATGTTCCGCCGCGGAAGCCGCCGATATGGGGCTCCTTGACGGAACATTTGCCGGAGGCCCGGCGGAAGGCGCAAGACCCTTTATCGAAACCCTTTTAGCCTCACCTCTTTTGGCGATGATTGAAACGAAAGCCATCTTTCAGAGCCTCCAGCTTGAAGAACTAAAAAAGGTGCTTTCTCTTGAGCGCAGCGCTCAAGAGAAAATGAGAAGGACCAAGGATCACCAAGAAGGAATCCGTGCCTTTTTAGAAAAACGGGAGCCGAAGTTCCAAGTGTAACAGATCAGCCGGAAAGCTGATCATCTATGAAACAAAATCAGCTTTCCGGCTGCATCAACCATACGATGGGTATGACTGAGAAGCTCTTTTTCTTTTAATAGGGCTTCACCATGCGTTTTTGCCGCTTCTTCATTTTTCGCCTCAAATCGCTTGTTTACCAGTGTTTTCCCCGAAGGATCAAAAGCTGTAAGGAAATAATCAGCCATCAGGTTTCTCCTCCATTTTCAAGATTTATCAATCTTCTTCATTTATATTCTAACAAGGAAATCAAAATCCTTTATTATGTTTCATCCAAAATTAGTATATAATGGGTCAGGGAAGGAGGAGATACGGTGCTTAAGATTGATCACGTAACAAAGACATTTGGAACTTATAAAGCTGTTGACGGATTAGACTTAGACATTCCGGAACAGCAAATGTTCGGTCTTTTAGGCGCAAACGGAGCGGGAAAAACGACGACGTTTCGCATGATTCTTGGTTTATTAAGCATTACGGAGGGCTCAATCAGCTGGAAAGGCCGTCCTGTCAATTACAATATCAGCAACAAAATCGGTTATTTGCCGGAAGAGCGGGGACTTTATCCGAAAATGAAGGTAAAGGATCAGCTCGTCTATCTTGCCAGATTAAAAGGGATGGAGAAGCGGGAGGCTGTAAAAGAGCTCGGCACATGGCTTGAACGCTTCAATATAACAGATTACGAGAATAAGAAGGTAGAAGAGCTTTCGAAGGGAAATCAGCAGAAAATCCAATTCATTTCGTCTGTTTTGCATAAGCCGGAGCTGCTGATTCTTGATGAACCATTCAGTGGCCTGGATCCTGTCAATGTTGAGCTGTTAAAAGAGGCTGTGATTTCACTGAAAAACAGCGGCGTTTCTATTTTATTTTCCAGCCATCGGATGGAGCATGTGGAGGAGCTATGTGAGAACCTTTGCATACTGCAGAAAGGAAAACCGGTTGTGCAAGGCAAGCTGAAAGAGATCAAGCGTTCTTTCGGCAGAAAGAATGTCACCATTCACGCCGATGGCGATCTGCGTTTTTTGCAGTCTCATGAAGGCATTCTCCAATGGAAGGAAACGGCCGGCGGCGTCAAGCTGCAGATTGCTAATGAAGACATTTCTCAAGAGATCTTTGCCATGCTCCAAGGAAAAGGGTTTATCAGAAAGTTTGAGCTTGAAGAGCCGTCACTGCATGATATTTTTATAGAAAAGGTGGGGGCCGTCTATGAATAAATTTTGGATCATGCTTTCTCATACATACAAAAATAAGCTTAGGGCAAAATCCTTTATTATTTCGACTGTCATCACGGTACTGCTTGTATTAGTTGTAACGAATCTGGAGTCGATCATTTCTTCGTTTCAAGGTGATGATGTGAAAGAAAAAATCGCCGTTGTTGATGAAACCAACGAATTATATCCGATTTTCTCAAAGCAGCTGAAAGCGGTGGATACAAACGGTGGTCTTGATGTGAGGCAGTCGAAGCAGTCGGAGGATGAAGTCACAAAGCAAGTCAAAGATGAAGCGCTCGATGGCATGCTCATCATCAAACGAGATGAAAAAGGAGCCATTTCAGGAACTTATAAAGCATTAACGATTTCTGATGATAGCACATACCAGACGCTGCAGCAGGCGCTGACGCAAACCAAAACGGCTGTCGGAACGTCGGAGCTCGGGGTTTCTCAGGAAACGATCAGCAGCCTTTATGCGCCCGTTACTGTCGGGCAGGAGACGCTGAAAGAGGGGGCGAAGTCTGAGGAAGAGCTTGGACAGACGGTAGGGCTTGTTTATATTCTGCTGTTCGTCATTTATATCTCTGTGGTTATGTATGCCAGCATGATTGCGATGGAGGTCGCAACCGAAAAATCTTCGCGTGTCATGGAAATCCTGATTTCGAGCATGCCGCCGATTCAGCAGATGTTTGCAAAGCTGCTTGGCATCGGGCTTGTCGGAATCACGCAGCTTGCTGTCATTATAGGGACCGGTTCTCTGTCGCTGATGCTGAACAAAACGAACGGAACAGCTTCACCTGTCGGCGGATTCCTTCATTTGACCGATCTTTCCGCAACCACTGTCGTCTATGCTGTGATTTTCTTTTTGCTTGGTTACTTTTTATACGCGACACTCGCCGCGTTTCTCGGCAGTGTCGTCAGCAGAATAGAGGACGTGCAGCAAACGATCACACCAATGACGCTTTTAGTTGTCGCCGGTTTTATGATCGCGATGTTCGGCTTGAATGCACCTGATGCACGATTTATTACAGTAACCTCGTTTATTCCGTTTTTTACACCAATGATTATGTTCTTGCGTGTCGGCATGCTGGATATTCCATTCTGGCAGGCTGCTGCCGGAATTGGAATCACACTGCTCACCATTGTCTTACTGGCTGTCATCGGCGCCAGAATTTACAAGGGCGGTGTGTTGATTTACGGCAATTCAAGCGCGTTTAAAGCGATCAAACAAGCACTTCGTTTAGCGAAAAATTGAGTAAAAACAGCCTGGGATTCTCAGGCTGTTTCTTTATTGACAGAACGTGCATTCGCAAGAATTCGGTGCTAAAATAAGGGTACTTCATCCTGGAAAGGAGCAGAATGTTGACTGATCTAACCTTTATTCATGCGGCAGATCTTCATCTTGACAGCCCGTTTTACGGGATATCGCATCTGCCGGAACCGATTTTTGCACGGATTAAAGAAAGCACGTTTGCAAGCGTGAGACATATGATGGACGCCGCAGTGAGAGAAAACGTTGATTTCATTTTGCTGGCGGGGGATTTGTTTGATGAAGCCAATCGAAGCTTAAAGGCGCAGCTCTTTTTGAAGAAACAGTTTGAAAGATTGAGAGAGAGCGGAATTTCAGTGTATGTGATCTTTGGAAACCACGATCATCTAGGCGGGGAGTGGACGCCGATTGAATGGCCTGAGAATGTCCACACCTTTTCGTCCTCTGTTCCTGAAGAAAAATCGTTTTATAAAGAAGGCAGGCGCATAGCAAGCATTTATGGTTTCAGCTATCAGGCCAGAGCCGTGACGGAAAACCAAGCCGCCCGCTATCGAAGATCGTCTGACGCGCCGTTTCATATCGGTATGCTCCATGGCTCGCTATCAGGATCTGAAGGACACGATCCGTATTGCCCGTTTACACATGACGATCTCGTGAAAAGCGGAATGGATTATTGGGCGCTTGGACATATACATAAACGCCAGGTTCTTTCTGCCGAGCACCCGGCAGTCATTTATCCGGGAAACACCCAAGCGCGCCATATGAAGGAGACGGGAGATAAAGGCTATTATCTCGTTCATGTGACAAACGGAGACATTTCTTATCAATTTCAGAAAGCGCATGATGTGCTGTGGGAAAAAGCGGGGATTGATGTGACAGAGGCAAGGAATATGACTGCTCTTTTCCAAATGATTGAGGACACGTTTTCGAAGCTGCGGACAAAGGGCAGCCCTGTTTGTGTAAGACTCGTATTACAAGGGCGTAAACCGGAATGGCTGCTGGAGGCGCCGAAAGGCACTTTGGATGAGCTTCTCGAAACCTTTCAGGAGCAAGAGGCGGAGGAGGAACAATTCGTTTGGCCGCTTTCATTGGACGATGAGACAGAAAATGAAGCAAACCTTACAAACCTTGATCCTTTTTTTGGCGGTTTATTTGAAGACCTTGATCGCAGTGATTTAACAGACGTGCTGGATGGGCTTGAGCGGCATCCTGTGTACAGAAGGCACGCCGACCGGTTTACCCAAGAGGAGTTACAGGAAATAAAAGAGCAGGCACAGATTTTATTGAAAAGACAGCTTAAGGTGCTTGAAATATGAGGCGGTGAAAGCTTTGCGAATTAAATCTTTACATATCTACCAATACGGGAAATTTTCCAATCAGACCTTTCACTTTTCCGCCTCGCCTGTCCAATTAATTTACGGATTAAATGAGGCAGGAAAAACGACGATGATGTCATTTATTGAGAGCATGCTGTTTGGTTTTCCGAAAACAAAAAAATATGAACCGAAAACAGGGGGTGTCTATGGCGGTGTTCTTGAAGCTGAACATCCTGAGATAGGGGCTGTGAAAATCGAACGGACGAAAGGGACTGCCGAAAAGCTGAGAGTGTACACAGAAAAAGGCGAAGTGAAGCATGGAGATTTTTTAAAGCAGCTGTTCCAAGGCACGGACAGGGCGCTTTATAAAGCCATTTATTCGTTTGACGTATTCGGGCTGCAGGAAATTCACGCCGTTAATCGGGACAAGATAGGGGAATTTTTGCTGTTTTCCAGCTTGTTTGGCGCTGAAGCCGTATCCAAGCTTGATTCAAAGCTGACAAAGGAAAGCGAAAGGCTTTATAAACCAAACGGGCGAAACCCTCAATTGAATCAGGAGCTGGAAACGCTCAAGCAACTGGGGGCGAAGCTGAAACAGGCTGAGGCAGAGGAAGCGGGCTATCATCAGCTTCTAGAGGAAAAAAGAACGCTTGAAGCCCGTCTTGCAGCTGCAGAAACCGAATTGAAAGAGGCGGCAGGACATATCCGAACGATTGAGGGTGCGATTGAGCTGAAGCCGTTGCTAAATGAAAAAGCGATGCTGGAAGAAGCGATATCGCAATATCCGGAACAGGCGGGACAATTCCCGGCTGACGGATTGCATCAGCTGGAGAAATATGAATCTCACCTCCACCCGAAATCCGCACAGCAGGAGGCGCTTCGGGTGAAGATGGCAGAGCTGGACAAACAGATGCAAAAGCTCAATCCGGATAAAGAAATGTTGGCAAAAGAAACGCTGATACAAGAGCTTTCGGCAGGGTTTCATATGTATCAATCCTATGGAGAACAGCTCGCCGCCATTCAGGCACAGCTGCGACAGTCATCTGCACAGGCTGCGGCAGGCCTGGAACAGCTCAATAAAACGGATGAAAATGAGCTCCTGAATATGAACTCCTCATATGACTATGAATGGCAGCTTCAGCAGGCGGTGCAGCAATACGTACAGGCAAGAGACAGAAAACGGCAGCTTGATGAGACATTTGAACTTGCCCGGAAAGAGCTTGAAGACGCAGAAAAGGCCGTTCATGCCGCTTCGTCCGCTATCCTTGAAAACAACGAAAGAAAAGATAAAGAAGCGGCTCTTAAAGCATATGATGAAGCACAGGGGCAGCATCTGGAGCAAGCGAGGCTGAGAGAGCAGCTGAGGTTTTTTGAAAGGCAGCAGGATAAGCAGAAAAAGGTTGTCATTGCAGCTGGTATGTTGTTCATCGTTCTCTTTTTGTTGCTGCAGCAATGGATTCCCGCCATAAGTTTCGGCGCCGCCCTTATTGTATACTGGCTTGTGTCTGGGAAAAAAACACCGTCTTCCGGAAATAGCCGGGAGATGAGACAGCCAATGACAAACATTTCACCGGCAGAAGCCGAAGCGCTTAGAGAAGCGTTATGGGAGGATGACCGCAATAAACAGCATCTTTTCACACAGCGGGCAGTGCTTCAGCAAAAAGAGGCGGCGTATGAAAGAGTCATCCAGCAGTTTGAACAGTGGGAGGCCGATATGGCGCCGTCCTATACACAGGTCGAGTCTTTTATGAAGGATCTCGGATTCAAGGAAGATCCGTCTTTTCTGCTTGATGCATACAGCTTAATGAAGGATGTCAAAAAAGAAGTGAAGAAAAAGCATGAACTGACAATTGAAGCTGGGAGGCTGAAAAAGCACCGACGCACATTCGAAGAACGTGTCAGCATGCTTCATCCTGTGAATGAGAGTCGGAACATCTCCATCTCGGAAGCCCTTCACACTTTGCGGAAAAACGTTGAACGTGAAAAAGAAATCGCGAAGCAAAAAAGGGCTATTGAAACAGAAATTCATTATACAAAGGAGCAGCTGCTGGAGCTGGAGCAAGAGATACAGTATTTTGAAACACAGATTGAACAGCTATTTGCCGCTGCGGCTGCAAAAGACAGAAATGAGTTTTGCGCCATAGCCGACATCAGCAGGCAATTGAAGGATGCGGAGAACAAGCTTCATCACGTAAACGCACAGCTTCAAGGCGGACACCCAGAGGAGCTTGAACTGGCGGATTCGAATACGCTTTCTGAATTGGAAAGCAAGCAATTAGTTGAAAATGAAAGAAAAGAGCGGCTGACTGAGGAGATTCAACACCTTCGCAGCCAAATCGCATTGCTCTTCGTCAAACAGGAACAATTAGAGGCTTCGGGATTGGTCTCAGATCTCAAGCTTCAAATGGAAATGCAAAAAGAGCGTGTGAAAGATACCGCTAAAAAATGGGCCTCGATCCAAATGATTAAACGGGTGATTCAAAACAAATTGGAACGGCATAAAAAAGTCGAGCTCCCACGCCTTTTGGAGACGGCTGGAGCATTTTTCCGCCCGCTGACTGACGGTAGCTACAAGACAATTTATTTTTCTGAAACGGATGATTCCATAATGGTCATGCATTGTGATGGAACGGTCTATCACGCGGAAGAGCTATCACAGGGGACATGTGAGCAGCTGTATACTGCGATCCGGTTTGCACTGGCCGTTACCCGTCATGATGGGTCAAGGCTTCCGTTCCAGCTTGACGACAGCTTTGTACATTTTGATCAGGAAAGGCTCAAACGTGTATTAGACGTTCTTTATGATTTATCTGAAGGCGGAAGGCAGATTTTGTATTTTACATGCCATGACCATGTGAAAGATGCATTTCAAAGCAGCCAAATCATTCATTTGGTGTCATAAAAGAGGTTCTATAGCTGTAAAACGGTATGTGATATACTGGTATTATGTAAGATACGGAGGGAGCTTTAATAGAATGGCAAAAGGGATTATGCTACATGAGGTTGGCGAACAGGTGGACCAATATCTATTGATTAAATCCTCGACGAAAGGGATTGCAAGCAATGGAAAACCGTTTTTAACGCTAATGCTGCAAGACCAGTCAGGTGATATTGAAGCAAAGCTGTGGGATGCCAAGCAAAGTGATGAAGTGACCTATGCGCCGCAGACGATTGTCAAGGTCGTGGGGGATGTCCACCATTACCGCGGGCGCAACCAGCTGAAGCTGAGAAACATCAGACCGGTGAGCGAGCATGAAAACGTGAATATTGATGATTTTTTAGAAACCGCTCCGATACCGAAAAATGAAATGATGGACACCATCACTCAATATATATTTGAAATGAAAAATCCGAATATCCAACGGATCACAAGGTTTTTAGTCAAAAAACACGAAACTGAATTTATGGATTATCCGGCGGCTACGAAAAACCACCATGAGTTTGTTTCAGGTTTAGCGTATCATGTTGTCTCTATGCTGAATCTTGCGAAATCCATTGCAGATTTATATCCGTCTCTTGACCGCGATTTGCTTTATGCCGGCGTTATCCTGCATGATCTCGGAAAAGTAAAAGAGTTGTCCGGCCCTGTTTCCACTTCGTATACGGTTGAAGGGAATTTACTAGGCCATATTTCGATTATGGTCACAGAGCTGTCAAAAGCGGCTGAGGAGCTTCAAATCGATTCTGAAGAGGTGTTAATTCTTCAGCACTTGATTTTGAGTCATCACGGCAAAGCGGAATGGGGCAGCCCAAAACCGCCGATGGTGAAAGAAGCGGAAATTTTACACTATATAGACAACCTGGATGCAAAAATGAACATGATGGACAGAGCGCTTGAGCGCGTGAAGCCAGGTGAATACACTGAGCGTGTATTTGCGCTGGAAAACCGCTCCTTTTATAAACCGACATTTCATCAATAATCGTAAAAGGGCTGATGCTGAAACACTCAGATCAGTCCTTTTTTATGTGCTTTTGCCGCTCATAACTCGTCTCATTCCCGCATATGGTTAAGAATAAAGAATCTATGCAAAAAGGGGGAGGAGCCCGTGTTATTTTTTCCATGGTGGGTGTATCTATGTATTGTAGGCATCATTTTCAGTGCATATAAACTTGTGGCGGCAGCCAAAGAGGAAGAAAAAGTAGACCAGTCTTTTATTGAAAAAGAAGGGCAGATTTATATGGAGAGGATGGAAAAGGAGAGAGAACGCCGCAGTTCTCAACAGCATGATGAAGAAAATCCAAACCACTCCATTGCATAAAAAAGCTGTGCAGCTCAATGAGCCTGCACAGCTTTTTTTATTATTTAGAACTAGAAGTGCTTTCGCTTGTTGAAGATGTATTAAATGTGTCTTTCAGATCTTTATCTTTTACTTCGATATCAGCTTTCTTCATGACTTTTTGAACAGCTTCTTGGATAGCTGTGGTGTCATTTAGTTTTTGTTCAAGCACTTCAGATTTCAATTCTTTTTTCATATCATCGTATTTGCCGCGTTCTTCAGTCTTTTTAATGATGTGGTAGCCGTATTGTGTTTTGACAGGATCACTGACCTCACCTGTTTTTAATTTGAATGCAGCTTTGCTGAATTCATCCACCATACCGTCTTTTGCGAACCAGCCAAGGTCCCCGCCTTGTGAAGCAGAGTTATCTGTAGAGTATTCTTTTGCAAGGTCTTCAAATTTCTCGCCTTTTTTCAGCTTTTTCTCTACTTCTTCAGCTGTCTTTTTATCAGCGACAAGGATGTGGCTTGCACGGATTTTGTCTTTTAAGCCTTCCCAGTACTCTTTAGTATCAGCATCTGTTACTTTGATGTTATCTTTAGCTGCCTTTTGCGTGAGCAATTCATATTTTACTTGCTCTTTAAGGTAATCCTTACCATATTGTTCTTCGAGAGCAGTATATTGATCGCCAAGCTGTGTTTTGTATTCTTTAAGCTTGTTGTCAATTTCTTTATCTGTCACTTTATATTTCTTGTCCAATACTTTTTCTTGCACCAGCTGTGTCAGGACACTTGCACCAGCTGTTTTCTTCATGTTTGTGTAAAGTTCGCCTTTTGTAACATCGCCTGCGTCTGTTTTTGCGATGACTTCTTTGTCGCCACTGCTGCAAGCACTGAGAGCGAGGATACTTGAAGCAGTGATAGCTGCTATTGCGATTTTCTTCATTGTTTTCAAACACTCCTAATCATTCCAAATTAAAGTACCTATGCGTATCATAACATATTGTGGCATTCTGTAAAAAGATTTTAAATAAAGGGCATTCGTCTAGTCAAACTTTTGCTGATGGCATACTTATATATTGATCAAGAAAAGGAGGTATGTAACATGAGCGGAGGATACTCTAACGGATTCGCGCTGCTTGTAGTACTGTTCATTTTGCTTATCATCGTAGGTGCAGCTTACATCTACTAAGCAGCCCGGGGATCGCTTACAAGATAAGCGATCCTTTATTTTCACTAGCGCCTAATCGTTTCAAACATGAATTGCATAAGATGTAATTGGTAAATAAAGCTTTTTACAGGAGGTGCTTTTTAAGATGGGTGAAGTATTTGCAGGCGGATTCGCTTTATTGGTTGTGTTATTTATCTTATTGATTATCATCGGCGCTTCTTGGCTGTACTAATCAAAATAAAAAAGCATAGCTGCTGAATCAGCAGCTATGCTTTCTTGCGTATTTACACTGTAAAGGAGATCTCCACAAACGAAGAGATCAGTAAAATTAATATAGATACGTTAATAAATCGGAATACCTTATCTTGCCGCTCTTCAGGAATCTCTCTGACAAGGCATAATGTATTGGTGAGCCTGTTTATGAAATATAAAATAAACACGGCAGCCACGATAAAATAGAATAAAATGATGGGAGATTCCCCCTCTCTCTGAACTGTCCCATATTACATTACCAAATATTTATCAAAAAAGATAGAATGCAGATTGAAAAATCGCCACTGGCGCCAAGGTGTGGCTACTTTTCAACAAGAATATCCAAGCCATCTGCTTCCTGATCAATGAATGCGGCTTTCGGCGCTTTTATCAGCTTAAGAGCCAGCAAGAAGTCAGGCAGACAGTAGCCGGCATGAATGCCCGATATCATGCAGAAATAATGGGCGTGATTCGGAAAAGCCAGCGCGGCGTAAAACAGTACAGGCGTAATCAGCAAGAACGGGCTTACGAGTGAAATCAGCATTGTTGTTTTTGGTATTCGTTTCCATGTGCGCATGCGTAGTATATAAAACTTTTTTTCTATTTTTCTTTTTTTGCAGATGATTGGCAGGACATGGATGACTTTATGTACAAATAAAATAACGACGAGCAAACCGCCGAATAAAGGTACATATTCATCGCTTAAGCTTGTGCCAGGCCGCAGCAGCTCAAATGCTAAAAAGGTAGATATAAAAACCAAAATCATAAAACATACAGCAGTTAATATTATGCGAACGGCACCATAATCCTTCATGAGATTTATGGTCTTCCAGCAATTCATCAAAGTCATCCTTCCATACATCATCTTGAATAGAATCTCAAAATAATTTACTCCTCCCAAGAGAAAAAATCAATGCTTTTTTAAGAAAAAATATCATCCGGCAGGTATTTTTTTGAAACAAGCAAACAAACTGTGAAATATGGGGTTAGAACTTTCTTCTCAGTGCATTATCAGCTAAAATAAGATTAAAGATAGAAAGAAGTGGTGTGGATGGATTCGATGGATCATCGCATTAAGCGATTAGAATATTACATACAATTATTAGTGAAAACAGTAGATATGGACAGGTACCCCTTCTATGCGCTTCTCATTGATAAAGGGCTGAGCAGGGAAGAAGGGGAAGAGGTTATGAGGATATGCGATGAATTGTCGGAAGAGCTGGCAACACAAAAAGCGCAAGGATTTGTAACCTTCGATAAGCTCCTTGCGCTTTTTGCCGGACAGCTGAATGAAAAGTTAGATGTTCATGAAACGATTTTCGCCCTGTATGAGCAGGGGCTTTATGAAGAGCTGATGGAAGTCTTTATCGACATCATGAAGCACTTTGATTAACTGTTTACAGGTTCGAGTTCTTCTGCCGGTGTATCTGCCGCACTGTCCTTTGCTTTTTTCTTCAGTTTTCCGTTTGCGCTTTCAAAGTCTTTGTCAATATTGGTGAGTGACGTTTCGAAAATTTCCATAAAATCATCGCCGTAGATATGGCGTATCATACACATCATTTCAGCCACTTCAGGGAATTTTCCGAATAAATGATACAGAGGCTGTGACCCTTTAAAAACCGCGTTGCGAGTCGGATCAAATTCCTCTAGCAAGCTCCAGAATACCTCGGTGCCTTCCTCAGTCAATTGAACGTATGTGTTCCGTTTATCATTCAGCCGTTTAGAGAACCTTAAATATCCTCGTTCTTCCAGCTTTTTTGAAAAGTTGAATGCGGTTGATACGTGCATGACCCCGAATTTCGCGATCTCAGAAATGGAAGCTCCATTCAGTTGATACGCAATCCATAAAATATGATGCTCATTGATATTCAGGTCATACGGTTTGAGCCATTGCTGCCAGTCCTTTTCGATCGATTTCCAAAGAGCCTTGCTAAGCTGAGCCATTTTCTGGGTGAAGACAAGAGCCTCTTTCACATCATAGGGCGGTTCCACTCGATTCATTACGTCACCTGCTTCTCTTTTTCTTTTTCTCTATTATGCCAATAAAATAAAGATTAATAAAGATGAAAATGTAAGAATTTTTTAATAAATTCACGAACCATTGCGGTGAGAGGCTTTTTCGGCATAAAAAAATGCGGGTCCCATTTTGGCCCGCATTTTTTTCTTTTGAATAGGATATTAGTTTTGTAAGGTTTTCTCCAGCTGTCTGATCTTCTCTTCAATATCAGCGATTTCTTTTTGCAGATCCTGCTGATGAGGCTTGATCTCTTCCTGCCATTTTTTAATTGACGTTTGGAGCTCGCCGCTTACGTCTTTAATGACGTCTGTACTTTCCTTTGCCGCTTTGATCAGCTGGTCTTTTAATGCAAGCCCGTCTGATTTTAAGCGTTTGATCGTTTCTTCGAAAGAATCATAATTGGTTTTCATTTTTTCACGCAGCTGTTTTCCTGAGGAAGGTGCAGATAGAAGAACTGCTGCTCCTCCGATGATGCCGCCTACGAATAGTCCTGTTAATAGAGAACGTCCGTCCGCCATTACAATCACCCCGTCTTTTTCTTGAAAATAGGATTCATTCAGTATTTTTCATTTTTGTTGAAAGCCTGAACTTCTATACATAGCTTGCTTTATTTTAGCATATTTTTTAAGTGAAAAGGAGGGAGAAGGTTGTCTGTCTTTATGATTGTGTTATCCTGCATCACCCTTGCCTTCGCTACAGGCGCTGTTTACTATATCAAACTTCTCAGCCAGGCTGCTTCTTATCCGCCCAAGAAGGTCATCCGGCAGAAAGCGCTTGTTTGTTCAACCGGAACCGCCTTTACACTATGTCTTATCTTTTTCACAAAACTCTTCGCTTAAAACATGCTGACATGCTGCAGGCTCTCTGT
The DNA here is from genome assembly GCF_026796395.1 of Bacillus sp. T17B1. Taxonomy (NCBI): domain Bacteria; kingdom Bacillati; phylum Bacillota; class Bacilli; order Caryophanales; family Bacillaceae; genus Bacillus; species Bacillus sp. T17B1. The sequence goes on along the minus strand of NZ_JALAYA010000021.1, from coordinate 34,241 downwards.
TCGAAAAAAACCTCTCCCGCAAGCGGAAGAGGTTTTGGGTGACAACTATTTAACAGCTTCCAAAAAGCTCGAACGTCTTAAAATGGTTTGGATAATCGGATAAATAATGATCATTGCAATTGCATTCAGCACAGTTGCCGGCAGAACAACAGCTGCAAACAGTGCGGCAAAACCGCCAGGCAAACCGACGATCATTAAAGCTGACGATAAAAATACAATTCCCGATAAGATGGTCCCGATCGCTGTCAGCACAGCGGCTGCACCTGTTTTCTGGCTCTTTCTGAACAAGAGGAACAGGAAGAAAAACAGAAACGCGGACACGGGTTTATCGATGATATTAGGAATCTGTCCGGCTGGAAATGCGGTTGTAAGCGCGGAGATGATTCCGGTCACAATCCCGATGACGAGTACGTTTTGCACCCGCGGGAACAGAAGGATGCCCATGAACATCATGATCAGCATCATATCTGGTTTCATGCCGCCTAAAAAGGGCGGTATAATGGAATGAAGCGCTGCGCCGATTGCGGCAAACAGAGCCATAATGACTAACTCTTTTGTTTTCATCTCTATGCTCTCCTCTGCTAAGCTTTTTGCCCTCCAATAATATGCTCGTCATTTATTGCGAAGGCTTAAAGAATGTATATGCAAACAGTATATCAAACGGATCGTTTGCATAGCCAGACTTTTTACTCATTTTTTTGCTGGAATTTCTTCATGAACGCAGCTAATTTTTCACAGTCTTTGAGAGACACCGCGTTATAAATAGAAGCGCGGCAGCCTCCTACTGAACGGTGTCCGCCAAGGCCGATCATTTTTGCTTCTTTTGCTTCCTGAACGAATGTTTTCGTCAATTCGTCATCACGAAGCGTGAAGGTAACATTCATGCGTGAGCGGCTGTCCGTTCTGGCATGGCCTTTATAGAATCCGTTGCTTTCATCAATGCAGCTGTAAAGAACTTGTGCTTTTTGCTCATTGCGAAGTTCAGCAGCTTCTACACCGCCGTTTTCCTTCAGCCATTCCAGTACAAGGCTTAGCATATAAATGGCAAATGTCGGCGGCGTGTTGTAGAGTGAGTCCGCTTTGACATGCGTTGAATATTTCAGGATTTTTGGAACGTTCGCATTTTCATTCTGCAGCCATGTTTTTTTCATGATGACAACTGTCACGCCGGAAGGGCCGAGGTTCTTTTGAGCGCCTCCGTAGATCACGTCAAACTTGGATACATCAATTTTTCTGCTTAAAATATCGCTGGACATGTCAGCGACCAGCGGAATAGGGGAATTCGGGAATTCCTGCCACTGTGTCCCGAAAATCGTATTGTTGGACGTGATATGTAAATACGCCCCGTCTCTTACATCCGTAAGGTCAATCTCCGGAATGTAGCTGTAATGATCCCCTTCACTTGTAGCTGTCACAGAGGTGTTCCCGAACAGCTTTGCTTCCGCGAGGGCTTTTTCGGACCAAGCCCCTGTCATCACAAAATGCGCGGTTTTCTCAGGTGTTAGAAAGTTCATTGGAAGCATTGAGAATTGAAGGCTTGCCCCGCCTTGAAGAAACAAAATATCGTAATTTTCCGGGATGCCCATCAGTTCAGTTAAGTGACTTTTTGCTTTTTGGTGCACCGCTTCATACTCTTTGCTGCGGTGGGAAAGCTCCAAAACAGACATGCCGGATGCGTTAAAATCAATAAATTCTTTCTGTGCTTTTTGCAGAACTTCCAATGGCAGCGCTGCAGGACCTGCGTTAAAATTCGTTGTACGTTCCATCATGATCTCTCCCTGTTTTCCACGTTAATGTATAAAATAATACAATTATCCTATCACAAAAATTCAGATTTTTGATAAAAAATTAGAATAATCAAAAGAAATTGACGGATGTTTGCGAAATGTTCACAAATAAAATAACCTCATCTTATGATGAGGCCAGGCGTTTTGCGATAGAGGAAGAGATGTCCTGCAGATCCTCCGGTTTGTAATCATCAGCATGTGTTTTCCAAACCGCTCCGAATCCATCTCCTTTTCCGTAGCGCGGGATAATATGCATATGGTAATGGAAAACAGATTGTCCTGCTTTTTCGCCGTTATTGTTCAGCGTATTTAAGCCGATCGGTTCAAACTCATCCCGGATAGCGCGGGCGATTTTCGGAACGGCGTGAAAATATTGTTTTGCTAATTCATCCGTAAACTCATACACATTTTCGATATGGGTTTTCGGAATGACAAGCGTATGACCTTTTGTCACTTGGCTGATATCAAGAAAGGCCAGTACATGCTCATCTTCATACACCTTTGCGGACGGAATGTCACCGGCGATAATTTTACAAAAGATGCAATTCTCTTCACAATGCATGAGGGTTCCTCCTTATGAAATTGTTTAGTATGTATATACTCATCGTACCACAGAAATGCAGAGAATAGAAAACAGGATGAACGGCGAGCGTTCACCCTGAATGCAGAGGAAGAGCTTATATGAAGAAAATGTGATATGCCTTTGGTAAGCACCTCATTTGTCAATAAAATGAAGACTTGTTTAATGCCTAACGATTCCTGCGATAAACACCTCATTTGACAATTTGCTTCATAGATGAAGAATTCATCAATTTAGTGAAGAGAAATGGTTTCAGCATTGGACATGTTTATTTTCTATCCAACTGTATCTAAGACGTCTTTGACAAACACCTCATTTTTCAGTTGATATGCTTTTCCTCTACGACCATTATGATGTCCAGAAACCTGTCTCTTTATGACAGCAAATTCATCATTTCTTAAAAGGGAATTGTTTCAAATCAGGGCTTGTTTTTGGTACTATGAAGAAAAACAATATAAGGGGAGAAACTATGTCTCTGCTATCGGTAAAAGACTTAACCGGCGGATATACAAGAAATCCGGTTTTAAAAAACGTATCATTTACCCTTGAACCGAATCAAATTGTCGGCTTAATCGGGCTGAACGGTGCTGGTAAAAGTACAACAATCAGACATATCATCGGTCTGATGGACCCGCATAAAGGTTCAATCGAATTAAACGGAAAAACCTTTGCCGAGGATCCGGAAGGCTACCGTTCACAATTCACCTATATACCTGAAACACCTGTTTTATATGAAGAGCTGACGCTGAAGGAGCATCTAGAATTAACAGCCATGGCATACGGACTGTCAAAAGAAACAATGGAAAAAAGGCTGCCGCCGCTTTTAAAAGAATTCCGAATGGAAAAGAGGCTGAAGTGGTTCCCGGCTCATTTTTCAAAAGGAATGAAGCAGAAGGTTATGATCATGTGCGCATTTTTGGCAGAGCCCGCACTCTACATTATTGATGAGCCTTTTCTAGGGCTTGATCCGCTTGCGATTAACGCGCTGTTGGAGCGGATGAATGAAGCGAAAAAAGGCGGGGCGAGCGTGCTGATGTCAACGCACATTTTGGCAACGGCAGAACGTTATTGTGATTCGTTTATTATTTTACATAACGGCGAGGTGCGTGCGCGCGGCACGCTGTCCGAACTCAGAGAGCAGTTTGGAATGAAGGACGCGGCGCTGGACGATTTGTATCTTGAGCTTACAAAGGAAGACGCCGGCCATGAATAATATGCTTGATATTTGGCAGTCGCGGCTGCAGGAGCATATCAAAGAAACAAGAATGTACATGAAATATATGCTCAACGATCACCTCGTCATTGTCTTAATCTTTTTTCTCGCGGGCGCTGCAAGCTGGTATAGCAAATGGATACGGGACATTCCTGCTCACTTTCCGTCCTTCTGGGTGATGGCCGTGCTGTTTTCGCTCGTGTTGACAAGCTCTTTTGTGCGGACACTTTTGAAGGAGGCTGACCTTGTCTTTTTATTGCCGCTTGAAGCAAAAATGGAGCCTTACTTGAAGCAGGCGTTTGTTTACAGCTATGTGTCTCAGCTGTTTCCGCTGATTGCATTGAGCATTGTTGCAATGCCGCTATATTTCGCTGTTGCACCGGAGGCTTCGCTTGTATCGTACGCGGCAGTCTTTGTTCAGCTTTTGCTGCTGAAAGCGTGGAATCAGGTGATGGAATGGCGTACGACCTTCCAGAATGACCGAAGCATGAAACGGATGGATGTGATCATTCGCTTTGCGGCGAATACGCTCGTTCTTTATTTTGTTTTCCAATCTGTTTATATGTATGCACTTGTAGTCTATGTCATTATGGCTGCTCTTTATCTGTATACGTCTTCGGCAGCAAAACGGAAAACGTTTAAATGGGAGAGCCATATTGAGTCCGAATTGAGACGCAAGCAGCGTTTCTATCGGATTGCCAACCTGTTCACTGATGTGCCGCATTTACGAAAGCAAGCGAAACGCAGAGCGTATCTTGACTTTTTGCTGCGGCTCGTGCCGTTTGAACAGCGCAAAACGTTTGCCTACATGTTTACCCGCGCCTTTTTGCGTTCAAGTGATTATTTGGGGATACTCGTCAGATTAACAATCATTTTCACGCTGATCATTATGTATGTGTCGGCAAGCCCGCTCATTGCAGGGGTTTTGACTGTGTTTACCATTTTCATTACGGGCATTCAGCTACTGCCGCTGTTCGGCCACTTTGACCATCTTGCGCTTCAAGAGCTTTATCCTGTGAATAAAGAAACAAAGCGGAAAAGCTATTTTTCCCTATTGAAAACTGCACTTACCGTTCAAGCGCTGCTGATATCCGCTGCATCAGCCTATGCTGCCGGATTGACAGGTTTTCTTTATGCGCTGATCGGATCTGCCATTCTGATTTTTGTTGTTCTGCCGTCTTATATGACAACAAGACTGAAAAAACATGGAAAGCTGTGAGCTAGCTAAAAAGGGGTAGGTTAAATGACAGACAATCAGCAGCTGATGCAGGAAGCCCTTCAATGGAAAATGCATGTTTTGCGGAAGGATTCCATGTTTGAACGCTTTTCAAAGCGTGTGCAAACGAAGGTGACTGAGCGGATTCCTGAAAAAATCCATACGGTCATCACTGAGAGCGTGAAAAAAATGGTGGAAGCGACGATGGCCGGCTCTAATATCATCACCTATAAGAAGGATACAACCGAACTTTCGCTCAGTGAAAAAAACGAACTAGCGAAAAAAACGGTTGCTTCTTATCAGAAGGTGGCGGCTGCTGAGGGAGTCGGCACCGGAGCGGGCGGCATTATTTTAGGCATTGCCGATTTCCCCCTGCTGCTTTCGATTAAAATGAAGTGTTTATTTACCTTATCCTCCATTTATGGCTTTGATGTGAAGGATCCACAAGAAAGAATGTTCTTGCTGATTGTGTTTCAGCTTGCGTTTTCGAGTGAGGACTGCCGCAAATCGCTTTTTTCTGTCGTCGACAATTGGGAGACGGAGAAAAAGAGCATCGATTGGCGAGTGTTTCAGCAGGAATACCGCGATTATATCGACGTCGTGAAACTTTTGCAGCTATTGCCGGGCGTAGGAGCAGCTGTCGGCGGAATTGCAAATTATAAGCTGCTTGCTCAGCTTGGAGAGACGGCAAGACACGTTTTTCACCTGAGAATATCAAAGGAAACAGCCGGAGAATAAACACTCCGGCTGTTATTTTATAGCTTATGATAGGTGATCGCGGCGGCCGCAAGGACCTTGGCCGCAGTCAGCATCGCTTTTTCATTGATATCAAATTTCGGATGGTGGTGGGAATAAACACGCTCTGACTGTTCAGGAGCAGCCCCTGTAAAGAAAAAGGTGCCTTTAACATTTTGTAAGTAATAAGCAAAATCCTCGCCGCCCATTTGCGGTTCACCGGCAATGACCTGCTGAACGCCCTCTGTGTTCTTTGCGATGCTGACCAAGTGGCTCGTTTCTGCTGGATGATTCACAACCGCCGGATAGCCCCTTTCATAGTTGAACTCATAGGATGCACCGTGCATGCTGCACACGCCTTTTACAACTGCTTCAATTTCATTCTCTAGAATGGTACGGACATCTTCGTCAAAAGAACGCGCTGTACCGATGAGTACCGCTTGGTCTGCGATGACATTAAACGGATTGTCGGCGATGAATGATCCGGTCGAAATGACGGCGGATTGAATCGGGTTGACTTTGCGGCTGACAATGTGCTGCAAAGAGGAAACGATTTGCGAGCCAATCAGGACGGCGTCTTTTGTATCATGCGGATGAGCACCGTGGCCGCCCTTCCCGAGGATTTTTATGGTGAATCGATCCGCCGCCGCCATCATAGCGCCGGGACGGCAGAGAATGGTTCCAATCGGCTCAGTCGCCCAAAGATGCGTGCCGAATATCACATCCGCGTTTTCCAGACAGCCGTCATCAATCATTGGCTTTGCGCCTCCCGGATAATATTCTTCCGCATGCTGGTGGATCATCACAAATGTTCCCTTCAGCTCATGTCTGTTCTGGTGAAGGACCTTCCCCACTGCGAGAAGAGCTGCTGTATGGCCGTCATGGCCGCATGCATGCATGACACCGGGCACTTTGGAGGCGTAAGGAACATCTTTTTCATCTTGAATGGGGAGGGCGTCAAAGTCGGCCCGCAAAGCGACGGTGGGGCCTGGCTCGCTTCCTTCTATATATGCTAAAACCCCTCTGCCGCCGACGTTCGTGCGGATCGGGACGCCTAACGATTCATAATAGGAAGCAATAAATGCGGCGGTTTTTTCTTCTTGAAACGAGAGCTCAGGATACATATGAAAATGGCGCCTGATCTCAACCATTTCTTCAAAACAGCTGTCGAGCTGTTTGTTTATCTCTTTCTGCAGTGTGGATATGGACAAAGCCGCTTCCCCCTTTTTCTATGCTATTCCATGATTGTATATAAAAAATCTGAATATTTCAACTTGTTGCTTTTCAAAGCAACATCATGGCTGCGATGGTTGTCACCGAAAGGCCAATTGCGACGGGAATGAAGTTTTTTCTAGCAAGCTCAAAAGGATCAACTTTGCAAATGGCCGCTGCGGGGATCAGCGCCCATGGGACGAGTGTTCCCCCGCCCACCCAGATGGCAGATATTTGGCCGAGCGCGGTCAGAACGGCGGGATCAGTATGAAGAGCGGACGAAAAGAGCTTGGCGATAGAGCCGGCGAGAGAAATGCCTGAAAACCCTGATCCGTCGAGGCCGGTTATGGCTCCGACGGCAGTTAATACAGCAGCGGCAAGCTCCTTTGACAAGGGCATCATGTGGGATAAAGCAATGCCGAGATCATTGACAATACCGTGGGAGCCTTTAGGGAGTGAAGTGCCTAGTATGTTTTTATAGCCTGAGTCGCCAAGATAAAAGAAAGCGGCAATTGGGATGACGGGGCCGAAAACCTTAAAGCCGAACTGAAATCCATCAATAAAATAACCGGTGATTTTTTCAAGCCCTTTTTGCTTATATACGAGAAAATGAACGATCAGGAGGATGCAGATGGCAGACCCGCCAATTAACGCGGTCGCATCATTTCCCTGTAGGTTAAATAAGAGCATGCAGGCAATATCCGCAAGAAAGACAAGCGGAATCAAAAAAGCGAGTATGGATCGCAGGCGTTTTGGCAAGTACAGCGAGGTGTCTTGCTCGCCAGAATGTACTGGGGAAAAAGAAGCTGAATCCAGCATTTTTTTGCGTTCGCGCTGAATCATGATAAATGCTGCGGTTGTTGTGGTCACGCCCATAATCAGCACAAGTGGAATACTCGCTGAGATGACATCACCGACTGGAATGCCTGCTGCATCCGCTGTCAGCTTTGGCGCCGCCTGTATGACAAAGTCTCCAGACAGAGCAAAACCGTGTCCGAATAAGTTCATGGCCATGGCGGCGGCAATAGGCGGCAAACCGGCGCGGGCGGCTGCTGGGAGCAGGACGGCGCCGATTAAAGCGACACCCGGAGAAGGCCAGAAGAAGAGAGAAATGGCGAACATCAGGCCGCCAATCAGCCAGTAGGCCGTCACAGGACCTTTCACAAGGTTTGCAAATGGAGAAATCATTGCTTCATTTATCCCTGTTTTTGTTAATAAATCACTCATCGAAACGATAAAACAAATGATGAAAATCGTGGGGAGCAGTTCGGCGGCCGCGTAGATAAAGCTGTGGAATAAACTGCTGACAGAAGCTGAAAGTGAATGGCTGGCCCATAGCGATATGATAAAAATGCCGAATAAGGAAATAAAGGTCGTATCTTTCCGCAGCAGCATAAATGTAATGATCGCTCCAATAAAACACACATACAGAACATGGACAGACAAAATCCCGACTTCCATCATTGATCACTCCTTCCGCTTCCTACAGCCTATTCATAGGCGGGCGGAAGGTGCCGGGATGGAGGGCGTCCGATCGCAGATATTACTTCAAATAGATATGAATATGTTTTAGCTGCTCGATCAACTGGTGTTTCAATACTTTTTTAGCCTGCTGCTGATGCTGCGGATAGCATTCGGGTGAAAAAATAACGGCACCGGCAGCGAGCCAGTTTTTTCGGTAGGCGATTATGCTTTCCGAAGGGTCTAAATATGAACCGTCCTCACGCATCATTTCATAATCGTCGAATCCGAATTGGAAGCCGCAGCACGAGCAGATTTCATAGGAGTGATTCCCTTGATCATCATATGCCGGTTCTGTCAGCCCTTTAAACCCGCAGACTGGGCAAATATACTTCATCTAGATTCCCTCCCTTTCGCCATAACAAAAGCTGCCGGCATACCGGCAGCTACTCGACAGCGGAATAAGTGGTGACATACGAAGGCCGGGAAAAGATCGACGTTGTGTCCATTCCGGCAGACGTGCCGCGTTTTTTGTGGGCTTCTTTGTATGAATCGGACTGCTGCCAATCTTGAAAGGCTCTTTCCGTTTCCCACAAGGTGAGAATGACATAGGTGTCACTGTCAAGCGGTCGGAGCAAACGAATCGCTTCAAAACCAGGCTCGTTTTCGACTTTTCCCGCTCTGTTTTTAAATTTGTTTTCAAACAGCGGACGTCCTTCCTGAGTGACGGCAATATTATTCAATACTGCAAAACCGGGATGCTTTATCTCTCCGACTTGGTCAATTACTTCGTAAGCATGTGGTGCCTGGAAAACCGTATCTCCGCTTGTTTCGTGGATCAAAATCGCGTTTTCCTGCCCCTGCATCAAAAGGATATTTTCCAAGGGATGCTTCTTTACGATCGTTTTTAAAAAATCGGCTGTCCCATATGTAATATAAACCTTCATATCAGCCACCTCCTGCTTGCTAGTATATCAAAACAATGGTATAAGTTTCTATTGGCGAGTGCTTCGAACATAATTCCAAACAATTTTTCCCATACTACCTTTAGAAAGGCGAGGTGAGTTCATGTTTAAGATAAAGAATAAGAAACTTTTCATTCCCATCATTATTTTAGTGTTAACTGCTTTTCTCGCTTTAATAGGATATATTTCAATCATTTTTCTCGGTCATTATGTTATAGATGAAAAGAAGCTGATCCTTCATGCATCTTCAAAAATTGTGGATCAAAATGGGGATGAGGTCGCAAGTCTGTTTACTGAAAATCGTGAACCGGTCTCTATCAATGAAATTCCGAAAGAGGTCAGAGAAGCGTTTATCGCAGTGGAAGATAAGAGATTTTATGAACACCACGGTATCGATGTGAAATCTGTTGGAAGGGCAGTGTACCGCGATATATTAGCAGGCGGAAAGGTGGAAGGCGGAAGCACGATCACCCAGCAGCTTGCCAAAAATATTTTTCTGACACATGACAAAACGTTTTTAAGAAAAACAAAAGAAGTGATCATTGCAATCAATCTTGAACGGGATTACAGCAAGGACAAGCTATTGGAAATGTATTTGAACCAGCTTTACTTCGGACATGGTGTCTACGGCATACAAGCTGCGTCCCACTATTATTTTAATAAAGAAGTAAAAGATTTAACTGTATCTGAAGGTGCGGTTTTGGCCGCTATTCCGAAGGCGCCTTCTACGTATTCTCCGGTTTTGCATCCTGATAAAAGTAAGGAGCGGCGTGATACGATTCTTGGCATGATGAATGACCAAGGCTACATCAGTGCAAAAGAGGCTGTCAGCGCGCAGGGGAGGACGCTAGGGCTGAACGTGAAGAAACAGTCGGAAACACCTTGGTTTGACAGCTATATTGATCTTGTGATTGAAGAGGCGGAGGACAAGTACTCGATTTCCGGTGAGCAGCTCCTTCAAGGCGGATTCACGATCAAGGTGCCGCTTGATTCGAAGCTGCAAAAGACGGCTTATCAGGTGATGAAGCTGGATAGCTATTATCCTGGAACTGATCAAAATGCCGAAGGAAGCGCGGTCTTTATCAATAACAAGACAGGCGGTGTGGAAGCGGCGATCGGCGGAAGAGATTACACAGCAAAGGGGTATAACCGTGTCACAGCTGCCCGCCAGCCGGGTTCCACATTTAAGCCGCTTGCAGTATACGGACCGGCGATGCAAGAAAAGAAATTTAAGCCCTACTCTCTATTGAAGGATGAGCTGCAATCCTACGGAGATTATACGCCGAAAAACTATGACAGCCAATATGAGGGCGAAGTGACCATGTCTGACGCCATTACGTACAGCAAAAACGCGCCGGCTGTCTGGACATTGAATGAAATCGGCGTCGAAACAGGCAAATCTTATTTGAAAGCAAACGGCATTGATATCCCTGATGAAGGGCTTGCTCTCGCTCTAGGCGGCTTGGAAAAAGGCGTTTCGCCTCTTCAGCTTGCCGGCGCATTTCATACATTTGCCGCGAATGGAACGTATACTGAACCGTACTTTATTTCCAGCATAAAGGATGAAGACGGAGAAATAATAGCCGAACATAAAGAAGAAGGAAAGCGAGTATTCAGCAAGCAAACGTCATGGAATATGACGAGAATGCTGCAGCAGGTGGTCAAAAAGGGAACGGCAACGACCGGCACTTATCACGGCGATCTGGCGGGAAAAACAGGCTCTACTTCTTATACTGGCGTCTCCGGAGCGACTAAGGACGCCTGGTTTGCAGGCTATACGCCGAAAATAACCGGGGCTGTCTGGATGGGCTATGACAAAACGGATCAAAGTCATTATTTAAAAGGCGGCAGCGCGTATTCGACGAGACTGTTTAAGGATATTTTGACACAGGCTGGAGAAACCGGTTCTGTGTTTACGAAGCCTAAAAACGTCAAAGAACTGGAAAGCCCAATTAAGCTGGAGCCGGTCAAAATGCTGAAAGCAGATTACACATTTAAAGCTGCGGGGCTCTTTACCATTGAATTAAAATGGGACGCTCAAGAGGATGACCGGGCCGTATACAGAATTTATGTAAATAAGGACGGCAAGGAGACGCTTCTTGATTCAGTTGAAGGAAAGGGAAGCTATGAAATCCCTTATGCCAACTTGTTTTCGGGCGCTTCTTATAAAATTGTGCCTTATAATTCACAGACAAAGAGAGAAGGGGAAGGAACCGATTACGTTCAGCCTAAATTGTTTTCCTCATAATGGAATTCGGCGATTTTTTGAACTTTGAGCCTCACTTCTATACCATTTGCCTAAAATAAGGTATAGTGTAATAAGTCAAGAAATACGAACGTATGGTTGCAGTATGAAAGGTGGAAATCAGATGAGTAAACGAGAAACGTTTAACGAGACGTTTTTAAAAGCAGCACGGGGAGAAAAAGCGGATCACACGCCTGTATGGTATATGAGACAAGCAGGGCGATCACAGCCGGAATACCGTAAGCTGAAGGAAAAGTACGGATTGTTTGACATTACACATCAGCCGGAACTTTGTGCGTATGTCACAAGACTGCCGGTTGAGCAATACGGAGTTGATGCTGCGATCCTTTATAAAGATATCATGACTCCGCTGCCGTCAATCGGTGTAGATGTTGAAATCAAAAACGGGATCGGGCCTGTGATTGATCAGCCAATCCGGTCTCTGGCGGACATTGAAAAACTCGGTCAGATTGATCCGGAACAGGACGTGCCGTACGTGCTTGAGACGATTAAACTGCTTGTCAATGAGCAGCTCAACGTCCCGCTCATCGGTTTCTCAGGGGCGCCTTTTACGCTGGCCAGTTATATGATTGAAGGCGGTCCGTCCAAAAACTACAATAAAACAAAAGCCTTCATGTACAGCATGCCGGATGCATGGAACCTGCTGATGTCCAAGCTTGCCGACATGATCATTGTGTACGTGAAAGCGCAGATTAAGGCAGGCGCAAAAGCGATTCAAATTTTTGATTCGTGGGTCGGCGCGCTGAATCAAGCAGATTACAGAACATACATCAAACCCGTGATGAACCGGATCTTTTCAGAGCTTGCGGAGGAGAATGTGCCGCTGATCATGTTTGGCGTAGGCGCAAGCCATCTGGCAGGTGATTGGCATGACCTTCCTCTCGATGTTGTCGGGCTCGATTGGAGGCTCAGCATTGATGAAGCCAGGTCAAAAGGCATCACTAAAACAGTGCAGGGCAACCTGGACCCGTCCATTTTGCTCGCGCCATGGGAAGTCATTGAGAAGAAAACGACGGAAATACTTGATCAGGGCATGAAATCGGACAGCTTCATTTTCAATCTTGGACACGGGGTCTTTCCTGACGTCAGTCCTGAGGTCCTGAAAAAACTGACTGCATTTGTCCATAAATATTCACAAAACAAAAAAACGGGTCAATATTCCTAAGCATATCTTTTGGTATCTGAATGATATCCTGTCAAAATGGTTGTATCAGATTATTAAAGAGGGTGTAAACAGTGAGTAAAAAGAAAATGGGACTTCTCGTTATGGCGTACGGCACGCCTTATAAAGAAGAAGATATCGAACGTTATTATACACATATCAGAAGAGGCAGAAAGCCTGAACCTGAAATGCTTCAAGATTTGAAAGACAGATACGAAGCAATTGGCGGCATTTCACCGCTTGCCAAAATCACAGAAGAGCAAGCGCACAAGCTTGAACAGCACTTAAATGAGATTCAGGACGAGATAACATTTAAAGCGTATATCGGGCTGAAGCATATCGAGCCATTTATTGAAGATGCTGTGGCAGAGATGCATAAGGATGGCATTACAGAAGCGGTCAGCATCGTGCTGGCACCGCATTTCTCCACGTTCAGCGTGCAGTCCTACAACAAACGTGCCAAAGAAGAGGCTGAAAAACTTGGCGGCTTAACGATTACGTCTGTTGAAAGCTGGTACGATGAACCGAAATTCGTGAAATACTGGGTTGACCGAGTGAAGGAAACATATGCGTCAATGCCTGAAGACGAAAGAGAAAATGCGATGCTTATCGTATCCGCGCACAGTCTGCCGGAAAAAATTAAAGAATTGGGAGACCCGTACCCGGACCAGCTTCATGAATCGGCGAAATTGATTGCTGATGGTGCAGGCGTTTCCGAATATGCTGTCGGCTGGCAAAGCGAAGGGAACACGCCTGATCCTTGGCTCGGACCTGATGTTCAGGATTTAACACGTGATTTATTCGAACAAAAAGGGTATCAGGCATTCGTATATGTCCCTGTCGGATTTGTAGCAGATCATTTAGAAGTGCTTTATGATAATGATTATGAATGTAAAGTGGTCACTGACGATATCGGCGCAAGCTACTACCGCCCGGAAATGCCGAATGCAAAGCCGGAATTTATTGATGCATTAGCAACAGTTGTATTGAAAAAATTAGGACGTTAAAGAAGGCGATGAACATGAGTGACGGCAAAAAACATGTAGTCATCATCGGCGGCGGCATTACCGGTTTAGCCGCCGCCTTCTATATGGAAAAAGAAATCAAAGAAAAAAATCTGCCCCTTGAGCTGACGCTTGTTGAGGCAAGTCCTAGAGTCGGCGGGAAAATCCAAACCGTCAAGAAAGACGGCTATATCATTGAAAGAGGGCCTGACTCATTTCTGGAACGGAAGACAAGCGCTCCGCAGCTTGTCAAAGATGTCGGCCTTGAGCATTTGCTTGTCAACAACGCGACAGGTCAATCCTATGTGCTTGTAAACCGCACCCTGCATCCAATGCCGAAGGGCTCCGTGATGGGGATACCGACAAAAATCGCGCCGTTCGTTTCAACTGGTCTGTTTTCTGTGTCAGGGAAGGCAAGGGCCGCTATGGATTTTATCCTGCCTGCAAGCAAGTCAAAAGACGACCAGTCATTGGGAGAATTTTTCCGCAGGCGTGTCGGAGATGAAGTGGTTGAGAATTTAATCGAGCCGCTTCTATCAGGCATCTACGCTGGCGACATAGACAAGCTCAGCTTAATGTCGACTTTTCCGCAATTTTATCAGACGGAACAAAAGCACAGAAGCTTAATTCTCGGCATGAAAAAAACAAGGCCTCAAGGCTCCGGGCAGCAAATCACAGCTAAAAAGCAAGGGCAGTTCCAGACCCTTTCAACGGGTTTGCAGACCCTTGTAGAAGAGATTGAAAAGCAATTAAAGCTGACGAACGTGTACAAAGGCACAAAAGTGACCAAGATCAACCGAGGCGGCACTGGCTACTCGCTCGAACTGGATAACGGCGTCACACTTGATGCTGAATCAGTGATTGTGACTGCTCCGCATAAAGCGGCTGCAGGAATGCTACCTGAGCTACCTGCCATTTCTCATTTGAAAAATATGCACTCCACATCTGTGGCAAATGTCGCCTTGGGCTTCCCTGAAGGCGCTGTCCAAATGGAGCATGAGGGAACGGGCTTCGTTATCTCAAGAAACAGTGATTTCGCGATCACAGCCTGTACGTGGACGAACAAAAAATGGCCGCACGCAGCGCCGGAAGGCAAAACGCTGCTTCGGGCGTATGTCGGAAAAGCCGGAGACGAATCCATTGTTGATCTCTCAGATAACGACATTATCAACATTGTGTTAGAAGACTTAAAAAAAGTCATGAACATAAACGGGGAGCCGGAAATGACATGTGTCACCCGCTGGCCTGAAAGCATGCCGCAGTACCATGTCGGCCATAGGCAGCGCATCAAAGAGCTGCGCGAAGCACTGGCCTCCGTATATCCGGGTGTCTACGTGACAGGCGCTTCTTTTGAAGGTGTCGGAATTCCCGACTGCATCGATCAAGGAAAAGCTGCCGTGTCTGACGCGCTTACCTATCTATTCAGCTGAAAAATCTCCGCTCTGCGGAGGTTTTTTTGTTGTGCAATGGCAATATTGTGTAAAAAATGATTGAATTGATCAGCAGGTTATGATACATTTGCATATGTACTTAATGACTAAAATGTTCAAACGGTCAGTTTCGAGGTGAATACAATGTCAATAGATCGAAAAAAGCTCATTTTGGAGGCGGCCACTAAATCTTTCACCCAGTTCGGGTATAAAGCGACGACAATGGATCTTGTGGCCAAGCTTGCGAACGTGGGGAAGGGAACCATTTATACTTTTTTCAAAAACAAAGAAGAGCTGTTTGACGAGATTTTCACTACTTTATTGAAGGAAATGAAGCAAAAAGCGGACGAAGCGATGGAGCCGAACCTTCCGTTCCATGAAAATGTGCACAGGGCGCTGTTTGCCATTCTAGAGTTTAGGAAAACACATCAGCTGACGATTAAAATTTTCCAAGAAAATGCTGAGATTGGTACAATGGCAGTTCAGGAAGTGATCCAGAAAATGGAGCGAGGCATTCTGTCTTATATAAAAAGTAAAATTGAAGACGGGATTGAAAGCGGTGCAATCAAGCCGTGTGACCCTGAGCTAACAGCTTTTGTGATGCTGAAGCTTTATATCGCGCTCATTTTCGATTGGGAAAAACAGCATCCCCCGCTCGACAAAGAGACGATTGCGGAACTGCTTGAATTGTATGTTGTGAAAGGATTGTCAGCCAACTAGATAATCCTTTCTCTTTGCAAGAAAATGACCATTTTTCATAATGAGTCAGTTTTAGAATGGAGGCATCAGGATGAACACAATACGAAGTCAGTGGAAAGACATCGTAACAAGTAAAAAACTATTGATTCCCATTATTGCCATTTTGTTTGTCCCGCTTATTTACAGCGGCGTGTTCTTAAAGGCTTATTGGGATCCATACGGCACAGTTGACCAGCTGCCTGTCGTTGTTGTCAACCAAGACAAAGGAGCAACGTATGAAGGAGAAAAACTTCAAATCGGTGATGATCTGGTCAAAGAATTAAAGGATAATGACAACTTTGATTGGCATTTTTCAAGTGATCTCGACCAATCGTTAAAGGACTTATTAAATCAAAAATATTATTTAGTTGTTGAGATTCCTGAGGATTTTTCAAAGAATGCCAGCACTGTATTAGACAAAAATCCGAAGAAGCTGGATTTGAAATACCATACGAATGCCGGTTCGAACTATGTAGGGGCAACGATCGGTGAAAAAGCGATTGATAAACTGAAAGCCTCTGTTTCAAAAGAAGTGACCGAGCAATATACGAAAGTCATTTTTGATAACTTTAAAGATATCGCCAAAGGTTTGAGCGACGCGAGCAGCGGAGCGAAAAAAATCGATGACGGCACAAAGGATGCGAAAAACGGAAGCGCCCAGCTGAAAGAAAATCTGGAGAAGCTGAAGGAAAGCACTGCCACTATCAGTGACAAAACGGCGCAGCTTGCAGAAGGAGCGGCTCAGGTGACAAGCGGTATCCAATCACTTGACAGCTCGCTCGGAAAATTCCAGGACAGCAGCAGTACGATTTATGAAAACTCAGGAAAGCTTGCGGCAGGATTAGGCGAGCTGACGGGCAAGATGAATGAACTGCTTGGCGGCCTTCAAAACGTTCAGCAGGGCTTGCCTAATCTCACAAACGGGCTGGATCAGCTCAACAGTAAAGTCCAGGAAGGTTCTGAGAAGGCAACAAAAGCGGAAAAGATCATCAATGCAGTCGATTTAACGAAGCTTGAAACAGCTGTGAACAACCTGGAAAGCTCAGAAACAGCGATGAAAAATTTCCAAAAACTGCTGACGGACTTTGAAAACAGCTTAAAAAACCGTGATCAGGCATTTAAAAATCTCATCAATTCGAGTGATTTCTTAACAGCGGAGCAGAAGAGCCAGCTGATCAACTCTGTTGAGAAGAAGCTTCCGCAAGTTGATGCGCCTGATGTTGATAAAATCTTAAGCCAGCTGCCATCAGCTGCTCAGCTGCCTGACATTTCAGCGATGAAAAGCTCTCTGGAAGATGTGAAAGCGCAGGTGACACAGCTGAAAGCAATGCCGGAAGCTACTTCTAAGCTTTATAACGGCGCAAAAACGACTCAAGATGCGATCGACAGATTAACTGAAGGAGCCCAGAAGATATACAACGGTTCACAGCAACTGACAGAAAACCAAAATAAACTGACAGCCGGTATCGGTGAATATAATAAGCAATTCGCAAAAGCAAAAGCAGGCTCAGAGCAATTGGTGACAGGAAGCAGTCAAGTATCTGGCGGATTGCTGAAACTGTTAGACGGGTCTAAACAAGTCCAAAGCGGATCTTCAAAACTCGCAGAAGGATCTGAATCACTTGATACAGGTTTAGGCAAGCTATTAGACGGCACAGGAGAGCTGTCTAGTAAGCTGAAGGATGCGGCTGATCAAACAGGAGATATCGATGCTGACGATCAAACATACAGCATGTTTGCCGATCCGGTTAAAACCAAGGATGATGCCATCCATTCTGTTCCTAACTACGGGACAGGGCTGACACCTTATATCCTGTCAATGGGCTTGTATGTCGGCGGCATCATGCTGACGGTGGTCTTCCCGCTGAAGGAAGCGTCAGGACGTCCGAGAAACGGTTTTGAGTGGTTCTTCAGCAAATTCAATGTGATGATGCTCGTGGGAATCATTCAATCGGTGATTGTAGCGACGGTTCTGCTTCTTGGAATAGGACTCGAGGTTGAGAGCACGTGGAGATTTTACGTGTTTACGATTATTACTAGTCTCGCTTTCCTAGCGATGATTCAATTTTTGGCGACAACGATGGGCAATCCGGGGCGATTTATCGCAGTCATTATTTTGGTGCTTCAGCTCGGTGCCAGCGGAGGAACCTTCCCGTTAGAATTGCTCCCGAATTTCTATCAAGTCATCCATGGCGCATTGCCGATGACCTACAGCATAAACGGTTTCAGAGCGGTCATTTCAAACGGGGATTTTGGCTACATGTGGCAGATGGCCGGCGTCTTAATCGGCATTGCCCTCGTCATGATTGCGCTCAGCATTACTTACTTTACGATTTTAAGCCGGAAGGAAGAAACATCAGAAGAACAGCCGGCTTCATAATAAAAAAAGAACTTGTTTCCGATGAAACAAGTTCTTTTTTTATTACATTCCCCATTTGACAAGCAATCCTATATAGGTTAATCCGCCGCCAAACCCGAAAAGCATCAAGGTTTGGTCTCGTTCCAGCTTTCCGGCTTTCACTGCGAGATCCAGCGCCAAAATAATCGAAACAGAAGACGTGTTTCCGTAGTATTCGACACTGGTAAGCGTTTTTTCAATCGGGAACGGTGTTTTTTCACAAATCGACTCGATCATGCGCAGGTTGGCGCTGTGAGGCACAAACCAATCGAGGTCGCCGCTTGTCAGACCCGCTTGATGTAAAAGACGTTCAAATTCACGGGGAACAGTTCTCGCCGCCCATTTATACACTTCACGGCCGTTTTGGACCATTTTACCGGAACCGGCAAGCTGAACCCCGTTTTGTTCATTTCGCAGTCCGGCACGGTACAATATATCTCCGCCGTTCCCGCTTGTTCCTTGGACAGACGCAAGAAATCCGGGTGCCTTTTCATCTCGTTCAACCAACAGCGCACCTGCAGCGTCGCCGAAGAGAACACATGTCGTTCGATCAGTATAATCCGTTACTTTTGAAAGTGTCTCTCCGGCAATGACGAGAATTTTTTGATGAAGGCCGGATGAGATTAATCCGTTTGCCAAATGAAGGCCGTATGTCAGCCCGGCGCACGTCGCATTAATATCCAACGCGCCGGTGCTTTCCCAGCCGAAATATTCCTGCACACGGCATGCCGTACTCGGAAAGGCATAGTCAGATGTTGTTGTGGCAACGAGGATCATATCGATATCATCAAGTGTCCCTTCATAACGGCTCTTAAGATCCTTCACCGCTTCGATGCATAAATCAGAGGTGAACTGATGCTCATCCGCAATTCTCCGTTCTCTCATTCCTGTGCGCTGAACAATCCACTCATCTGACGTGTCAACAATCTTTTCTAAATCAGCATTGGTTAAGCGCCTGCTCGGCGCATAGGTGCCGATAGCTGTAATTTTTGCTTTTGACATATGAATCACTCCTTGTGATCAGATTATAACACTAGATATTAGTATCTGGTACTAAAAAGGGTTTTTCATAAAAAAAGAGAAAATGTGAGATAGGGAATCTAGAAATAAAAAAAGGAGGCTGGTAAATGGTCAGTCAAGAAGCAATAGTCTTTATGGCGGTCTCTGGGGCTATTGCGTTTTTATTGCCGATCGGATTGATAGTATGGTTTAGGCGAAAGTATGGCGCTTCGTTAAAGGTGTTTTTTATTGGTGCTCTCACGTTTTTTGTCTTTGCTCAGCTGTTGGAGGGCGGTGTTCACGTTTATGTACTGCAATTGAATGAAATGACGAAAGCAGCCATGCAAAATCCATTGTGGTATGGTGTTTACGGCTGTTTGATGGCTGGGATTTTTGAAGAGTGCGGAAGGTATATCATGATGAGAATAGTTTTGAAGCGCCATGATGCTTGGAAGGATGGCCTGGCCTTCGGAACGGGCCATGGCGGGCTTGAAGCTATCCTGATTACAGGCTTGTCCTCTATCTCGCTTATTGTGTACGCCATTGCGATTAATAGCGGAACGTTTGAACAGCTTTTAAACAATGAAGACATCAAACAGGTGCTTCTGCCGATACAGGAGCAGCTGCTGCACACCCATTCGTATGAATGGCTGCTGGGCGGAATAGAAAGAATCAGTGCGATGGCTGTTCAAATCGGGCTGTCGTTGCTTGTCTTGTATGCGGTTAAAAGCCGCAGGCCGCTGTTTTTGCTGTATTCTATTCTTTTACATGCACTCTTTAATGTTCCGGCGGTTTTATACCAAAAAGGTATTATAGAGCATGCTGCTGCTGTTGAAATCATTGTTGCTCTAATCGCTGTCATATCCGTCTATTGGATTGTAAAAGCAAAAAGTCTGTTTCGCTAAAAAGTCCAAGCGGCATAGTTTGCTCGTATTCATAGCATGGGTCATCAGCGTATTTCTGTTTTAGTCCTTAGCAATGAGCAAGCATCTGTGTTATTTACAAGAGAAACAGTGGTTTTTATTTTCTTCTTCTCGCAAGGGTTATGGCATATTTCTGTTTCTTGCAATGATCGTGGAAATTTCTGCTCTTTCCATGCTTACTACAGCATATGAGAGATTGATAGGAAAAGGTTGGACGGGCCCCTCGGGAAAAGAGTATATTTTATATAGAAAAGTAAAAGGAGGAATGTCCTATGACGTCCGTACGTAAAACAATGGAGCTCATTAAAGAACTTGTATCGATCCCAAGCCCGACAGGAAATACATATGAGGTGATCCATTATATTGAAAGCCTTTTAACAGAATGGAAGGTAGAAACGGTTCGGAACCATAAG
The DNA here is from genome assembly GCF_026796395.1 of Bacillus sp. T17B1. Lineage (NCBI taxonomy): Bacteria > Bacillati > Bacillota > Bacilli > Caryophanales > Bacillaceae > Bacillus > Bacillus sp. T17B1. The sequence goes on along the minus strand of NZ_JALAYA010000021.1, from coordinate 13,739 downwards.
GGCGGCTTAATTGCAACGCTTCCTGGACGCGATACATCCCGGCACCGCATGCTGACGGCGCACGTTGACACGCTCGGCGCTATGGTAAAAGAAATTAAAGCTGACGGCCGGCTGACAATTGATTTAATCGGCGGGTTCCGCTACAACTCGATTGAGGGGGAGTATTGCCAAATTGAAACGGCCTCGGGAAAAACGTATACAGGCACAATTTTAATGCATCAAACGTCAGTGCACGTATACAAAGACGCGGGAAAAGCTGAGCGGAATCAAGAGAATATGGAGATCCGCCTTGATGAACCTGTTCACTGCCGGAAAGATACTGAAGAGCTTGGCATTGGCGTCGGAGATTTTGTGTCGTTTGATCCCCGTGTCGAGATCACATCAAGCGGATTTATTAAATCGCGCCATTTGGATGACAAGGCAAGCGTCGCTTTATTGCTCCGCTTAATTCATCAAATTCAAACAGAAGAAATTGAATTGCCGTATACAACCCATTTTCTCATATCGAATAATGAAGAAATCGGATACGGCGGGAACTCGAATATTCCTCCTGAAACAGTCGAATATTTGGCGGTTGATATGGGTGCTATCGGTGACGGGCAGGCGACAGATGAATATTCAGTATCAATCTGTGTGAAGGATGCGAGCGGGCCGTATCATTATCAGCTGAGAAAGCATTTAGTCCATTTAGCCGAGAAGCATCATATCGACTATAAGCTTGATATTTACCCATACTACGGGTCGGATGCGTCAGCAGCGATCAAATCCGGGCATGATATTGTGCATGGCCTTATCGGGCCGGGAATTGACGCTTCGCATGCATTTGAACGCACCCATAAATCGTCTCTTTCCCATACGGCTAAGCTTCTTTACTATTATGTACAGTCACCGATGGTATAAGGGGAGAGGCGGATGAAGATATATAAGCTGAAAAGCACTTTCGGCTGGGAAGGTGATGACGGCTTAGGGGAACAGCTGATTCAGCAAATCCTCGCCGGAGAAAAAACAGCCACGTGTGCGCCGAAATCATTATATTCAAAAGATGAATTAATGGCCGTGTATCAAACATCGGGTCAGCTTGTTACCGTTTATGATAAACATGGCAATCCGAGATGCAATATAAAAGTGACCGATGTATTTGAAACGACCTTTGGAGCGCCTGATATAAGGTTAGTCAAAGGAGAGGGCAATGCAGACCGAATTGAGGAATTTCAGAAAGACCACCGGATGGCATGGGCGGAACTGATCAAAAACGGTGAAGTGGAGCTAAATGAGGGTACTGTTTTGATTACAGAGCTGTTTGAGCTTGTTCAAGAATAGAAAAAGCCTGTGGGGCAAGAACCCCGCAGGCTTTTCATTAACCGGAAATGGTTGCGTTTTGGTCTGCTTTTGCTTGAGACATGACAGTTTCTGCTTTCGCAGGATTAAACATGCCTTCCCACTTAGACATTACAACGGCAGCAAGCGCGTTACCAGTCAGGTTGACAACTGTACGTGCCATGTCCATGATCCGGTCTACGCCGGCAATAAAGGCAAGTCCTTCAGCCGGAACGCCGATCGTGCCAAGTGTCGCAAGCAAGACGACAAAAGAAGTACCAGGCACGGCAGCCATCCCTTTAGATGTCACCATTAGGACGAGCACAAGCGTAATTTGGTGCCAAATCGTCAAATCAATTCCGTATACCTGTGCCAAAAACAGCGCGGCAATAGATTGATAGAGTACGGAACCGTCTAAGTTAAACGTATATCCAATCGGAATGACAAATGAAACAATACCTTTCGGGCAGCCGATTTTCTCCATCTTTTCCATGATGCGCGGAAGAACGGTTTCAGAGCTGGACGTACTGAACGCCAGTAAAATTTCGTCCTTCATATATGCAAGGAATTTGAAAATGTTGATGCCGGCAATTTTTGCAACAATTCCAAACACGACAATTAAGAAGAAAGCAAGTGCGATATACACCAGTCCGACAAGCTTTCCGAGAGAAAGAAGAGAACTGAGCCCGAATTTAGACACAGTCACTCCGATGAGCGCGAAAACGCCGAATGGCGCTACTTTCATCACAAGGTTTACAACGTGGAACATGGCATGGGAAACGCCTTCAAAAAAGGCTAATACAGGCTTGCCTCGTTCACCGATCGCGGAAATACCCAATGCAAATAAAACTGTAAAGCAGATGATGGCAAGAAGATCCCCTTCGACCAAGGACTGGAAGAAGTTTGTCGGCACAATGTGCAGGAACGTTTCCGCCACTGATTTATTGCTTTGCTCTTTTTCAGTTTCAACATATTGACTTATGTCAGATTTTTGAGCTTCGTGTATATTAACTCCTGTACCCGGATGGAAGATGTTTGCAAGGGCTAGTCCGAGAATGATAGCAAAAGTCGTAATGATCTCGAAGTACAGAATTGTTCTGAAGCCTAATTTACCGACTTGCTTTCCATTTCCTGCACCGGCTACACCGATGATTAAGCTGGAGACAACAATAGGAATCACTATCATTTTGATTAAGCGTAAAAAGAGATCCCCGATTGGCTGCAGGTAAGTAGGCAATGCTGGGTTGCCATACCAAATAACGCCAACAATAACACCTAGAATAAGTCCAACGAATATTTGTGTGGCTAATCCAAACTTAATTCTTTTCATAGATTACCTCCCAAAAAACAAAGTATCAACATATATCATGAATAGACATATATTTAATCTCACTATTAGATCAAATTATAATAGATAAGAAATGAATTCGTCTATAGTAAATTATATTTAGAAAATAAGAAATTTTCTAAAATGAGGCTGGATTCACCAGAATTATCTAAAAACAGGTGAGCTTTGACCTAACGTAATTATTATTTCGAAATAAAGAAGTGTGGAAAAATAAAGAAAACCCCGCGCATGCTGCGCGAGATATTTACTCTTTATAAATCGTTAACTTTTATACAGTCATTGCAGATGTTTCCATAACACTCATGCTGCTCTTCTATCTTTTTTCCGCATTCCGCGCACTTTTTCGAAGGCAGGTTTCTAAAAAAATCTGTGATTTTCCCCAGCATAACCAATCCCTCTTTCCCCTTTGTAGTGCCTTCATTGTAATATAACAGATTATAAAAATCAATAACTGTTTTGATACAATGTTTAAAACATGCTTTTTTTAAGAAAAATGGGTATATTGAAGGAGGATCAATTTTCTTGAAAAGATAGGAGGACATTATGAAAGTTACAGTTATCGGATGCTATGGCGGTTTTCCGGCGGCAAATGAAGCGACGTCGGGCTATCTATTTCAGTCAGGTGATTATTCTTTGCTTGTTGATTGCGGCAGTGCCGTATTATCTAAGCTGTTCGGGTATGTGCCGGCGGAAAAGCTGGATGCGGTGATTCTGTCTCATTATCACCATGACCATATCGCGGACATCGGGCCGCTGCAATTTGCCAAACAAGTCGGTTCGTTTCTCGGCAAAGGAGAGCATACACTTCCAATTTACGGACATGATGCTGATATAGAACAGTTTCAAAAGCTTACATATAAAACACATACGAAAGGCATTGCCTATCAGCCGGATCAGCCGCTGACTGTCGGTCCGTTTACGGTCACCTTTTTAAAAACAATTCACCCGGTGACGTGCTATGCCATGCGGATTACTGACGGCAGCCATACTGTCGTATATACCGCTGATTCCAGCTACCAGGATTCATTTATTCCATTTTCGAAAAATGCCGATTTGCTGATCTCAGAATGCAATTTTTATGCTGATCAAGACGGGACAAGCGCAGGCCATATGAACAGCCTGGAAGCCGGACGAATTGCAAAAGAAGCGGGAGCGGGAGAGCTCCTGCTGACGCATTTGCCGCATTTCGGCGTGCATGATAATCTTCGCAAAGAAGCGAAAACCGTTTTTAGCGGGGAAGTGAATCTTGCGAAGTCAGGTTTTGTGTGGGAAGGATAAAGGAGGAGCACCATGTTATTTATCGACAATCAAAATATCAATGATCCGCGGATCAATCTTGCTATCGAGGAGTACTGTGTAAAGCATTTAGACCCTAAACAGCCGTATTTGCTCTTTTACGTGAATCAGCCTTCTATTATCATTGGGAAAAACCAAAATACAATAGAAGAAATCAATACAAAATATGTAGAGGAAAACGGGATTGTCGTCGTCCGCCGTTTATCAGGCGGAGGCGCTGTTTATCATGATCTGGGAAATTTGAATTTCAGCTTTATCACAAAGGATGATGGGGACAGCTTTCATAACTTCAAAAAATTCACTGAGCCAGTGATCCAGGCATTACATCAGCTTGGGGTTGAAGCAGAACTGAGCGGCCGGAACGACATAGTAGTAAATGGCCGGAAAATATCCGGAAACGCCCAGTTTGCAACAAAAGGACGCATTTTCAGCCACGGCACTCTCATGTTTGATTCAGCCATTGATCATGTTGTGTCAGCGTTAAAGGTGAAAAAGGATAAAATTGAATCAAAAGGCATCAAATCGATCAGAAGCCGAGTGGCAAACATCAGTGAGTTTCTCGATGATAAAATGACTACGGAAGAATTCCGCAGCCACTTGCTTCGCCATATTTTCAACACAAATGACATTCAAAACGTACCTGAGTATAAGCTGACCGAAAAAGATTGGGAGGCAATCCATCAAATTTCGAAAGAGCGCTACCAGAATTGGGATTGGAACTATGGCCGTTCACCAAAATTTAACCTTAATCATTCGAAACGTTATCCGATCGGATCGATAGATTTGCGTCTGGAAGTCAAGAAAGGCAAAATTGAGGACTGCAAAATCTTCGGAGATTTCTTCGGTGCCGGTGATGTATCTGAAATTGAAAACCTGCTGGTTGGAAAACAATATGAACGCAGTGTCATCGCTGACGCGCTGGAAGGTGTGAATCTTAAGCATTACTTTGGGAACATTACGAAAGAGGATTTCCTTGATCTGATTTATTAAGGCAAAACACATTGTTTGAAAGAGCGGTTGTGATTTTGAAATAATGGAGGCAGGAGGGATTCACATGAAAGTGTTTTTAATCGGAGCGAACGGACAAATCGGACAAAGACTCGTTTCTTTATTCCGAGACAATCCTGATCATTCTGTCAGAGCGATGGTCAGAAAAGAAGAACAGAAAGCGTCTCTCGAAGCTGCAGGTGCAGAAGCTGTGCTTGCGAATCTGGAAGGCAGCCCCGAAGAAATCGCTGCCGCGGCAAAAGGCTGCGACGCGATCATTTTTACAGCGGGTTCAGGCGGCAGCACAGGCTATGATAAAACGCTACTGGTGGATCTAGACGGAGCGGCAAAAGCGATGGAAGCAGCGGATATTGCGGGCATCAAGCGGTTTATCATGGTTAGCGCTCTGCAAGCCCAAAACCGTGAAAATTGGAATGAATCACTTAAACCTTATTATGTGGCTAAGCATTACGCTGATAAAATTCTTGAATCAAGCGGCTTAACCTATACGATTATCCGTCCGGGAGGCCTTCGCAATGAGTCAGGAACGGGAACTGTTTCAGTCGCCGCCGATCTGGAACGGGGATTCATTTCCCGTGATGACGTGGCAAAAACGGTCATTGCTTCTTTAGATGAAACCAATACGGAAAATCGGACCTTTGATCTGACAGAAGGAGATACACCGATTCCCGAAGCATTAAAGAAACTATAACAGTACTGACACTCAGGGCTTTTTGCTCTTGAGTGTTTTTTTCTGTTTCTCTATAATGAAGGGGAAAGCTAGGCTTCAATAATGAATGACTATTCATTCACTTTAAGGGGTGGGAGAATGAATCTTGTTTCCAAATTAGAAGAAACAGCATCTGAGAAGCCCGACAGCATCGCATGCAGGTTTAAGGATCGCATGATGACGTATCAGGAGCTGAATAAAAAAGTTCAGCGATTTGCGGACGGCCTTCAGGAAGCCGGTATGGAGAAAGGGGACCATCTAGCTTTGCTGCTTGGCAATTCGCCGGATTTTATCATCGCGTTTTTTGGTGCGTTAAAAGCTGGGATTGTGGTAGTGCCCATCAACCCGCTGTACACGCCCACAGAAATCGGTTATATGCTGACAAATGGCGATGTAAAGGCGATCGTGGGCGTTGACCAGCTCTTGCCGCTTTATGAGAGCATGCATGAATCGCTGCCAAAGGTTGAGCTCGTCATTTTATGCCAGACGGGAGATACCGAATCAGAAGCTTCAGACCCAGAGGTCAGGATGAAAATGACAACGTTTGCAAAGATATTGTGTCCTACATCTGCCGCTAAACAAAGCCCGGAGATTGTTCCTGATGATACCGCGGTCATTTTGTATACGTCAGGAACGACCGGAAAACCAAAAGGCGCAATGTTGACCCATCAAAATTTGTACAGCAATGCCAACGATGTCGCCTGCTATTTGGGAATGGATGAGAAGGACAATGTGGTCTGCACTCTTCCTATGTTCCACGTGTTTTGTTTAACCGTCTGTATGAATGCCCCGCTGATGAGCGGCGCAACTGTTTTAATTGAGCCTCAATTCAGTCCTGCATCTATTTTTCAGCTTGTTAAGCAGCGCCAGGCAACCATTTTTGCCGGTGTGCCTACGATGTATAATTATCTGTTTCAGCATGAAAACGGAAAGAAAGATGACTTTTCTTCCATTCGGCTGTGCATTTCGGGAGGTGCGGCGTTGCCAGTCGCGCTGCTGACCTCGTTTGAAGAAAAATTCGGTGTGACCATTTTGGAAGGATACGGGCTTTCGGAAGCATCGCCCGTGACGTGTTTTAACCCGTTTGACAGAGGCAGAAAGCCGGGCTCCATCGGGACAAGTATCTTACATGTCGAAAACAAGGTCGTAGATCCGCTCGGACGCGAGCTGCCCGAACACCAGGTCGGCGAATTGATCGTGAAAGGCCCCAATGTGATGAAGGGCTATTATAAAATGCCGATGGAAACAAAGCATGCGTTAAAAGACGGGTGGCTTTATACGGGGGATTTGGCAAGAAGAGATGAGGACGGCTATTTTTACATTGTTGACCGGAAAAAAGACATGATCATTGTAGGAGGATACAACGTGTATCCGCGCGAGGTAGAGGAAGTGCTCTACAGCCACCCAGATGTCAAGGAGGCGGTTGTCATCGGGGTGCCGGACGCCCAAAGCGGGGAAGCGGTAAAGGGATATATTGTGCCAAAACGCTCTGGCGTAACAGAAGCGGATATCATGCAGCACTGTGAAAAACATCTCGCCAAATATAAACGGCCCGCTGCCATTACGTTTCTTGACGACATTCCTAAAAATGCGACGGGGAAAATGCTCAGGCGGGCGCTGAGAGATATTTTGCCTCAATAAATAATACGAAAAAAGCGAAGCGGCGAGCTTCGCTTTTTCAATTTCAATCCTTTGCTTCTTTTTTAATAATGTTAAGCAGCGCCTTTGTATCTCTTTTACTTAATTTGTAGTATGTCCCGTCCTTCAAATAAACGGCCTGCTGGCTGCCGTCAACCCATAGTCTGAATGAGTCGTACCGGTCTTTATGAAACTTGATTGTCCCTTCGTAATCAGGGGTTGATGTTTTTTCTGTCTTTAGCTGTTTTCCCTGATTCATAATATCCAGCATGTCTTTGACGTACTGCCTTTTTTCAATCTCGATATCTTCCCGGCCGCTTGAAGACAGCGTGATCAAATCCGCGTCTACCGATTGGTACACTTCGCCTGACCGGCTGTAAAGATAGAAAAATGCAAGAAACACAAGACCAATAACCACGATGGCTGCCACTATTTTTTTCATTTGCATCACTCCAAACATAGTTAGTTTTCCCAGTGATAAGGCAATCCATGCCTAATAGGACGGAAAAGTAAGGATACACAGCTTGGTTCTAAGAATTTGCATTTATGATTACAATAGAAGTAACGGGTTGATGTGAGGAGTGAGGCGTTATGCGCAAGTGGATTGCGGCAGCAGGGCTTGCTTACGTGCTGTACGGGCTGTTTTTTTATTGGTACTTTTTCCTGTCGGGTGATTCCACAGTACCGGAGGCTGTGAAAGGGACGCAGGCTGATCCGGCTTCTTTTATGAAGCCGTCTGAATTGGCAGTGGCCGAGAAGTATTCAAATGTAAAAAATTTTTTATTTTTTATAGGGCTTCCTCTTGATTGGTTTTTGTTCTTTGTATTGCTGGTCAGCGGCGTTTCAAAGAAAATCAAGAAATGGATGGAAGCAGCCGTGCCCTTTCGTTTTTTGCAGATTATTGGTTTTGTGTTTGTGCTTTCGCTGGTTACAACGTTAGTGACGCTGCCTTTAGATTGGATAGGCTATCAAGTATCGCTTGACTACAATATTTCCACACAGACAGCGGCCAGCTGGGCTAAGGATCAGGTCATAGACTTTTGGATCAGCTTTCCGATCTTTACGCTCTGCGTTCTCGTGTTTTATTGGCTGATCAAAAGGCATGAAAAAAAATGGTGGTTATACGCTTGGCTGTTAACTGTGCCGTTTTCGCTGTTTCTGTTTTTTATTCAGCCGGTCATTATCGATCCTTTATACAATGATTTTTATCCGCTGAAAAACAAGGAACTTGAAAGCAAAATTTTAGAGCTGGCAGAAGAAGCCGATATCCCGGCTAATCATGTATATGAAGTGAACATGTCCGAAAAAACAAATGCGCTTAACGCCTATGTCACAGGAATCGGGGCGAACAAACGGATTGTATTGTGGGATACGACGCTTAACAAGCTTGACGATTCTGAAATTCTCTTTATTATGGGCCACGAAATGGGCCATTATGTCATGAAGCACGTCTATATCGGACTGGCTGGCTATTTGCTCGTGTCGCTCGCCGGATTTTATGTCATTGATAAGCTTTACAAGCGAACGGTCCGCTTTACCCGCAGCATGTTTCATTTGGAGGGACGGCATGACCTTGCAGCACTGCCGCTGTTGTTGCTTTTGATGTCCGTTTTGAGCTTTGCGGTCACGCCTTTTTCTAACGCGGTCTCGCGGTATCAGGAGAATCAGGCTGACCGGTATGGGATTGAGCTGACGGAGAACAGAGAAGCCGCTGTGAAGACGTTTCAGGATTTGGCTGTGACGGGACTGAGCCAGGTTGATCCTCCCGTGCTTGTAAAAATTTTTAGAGGCAGCCACCCTTCGATCATGGAACGGATACAACACGCGGAAAAAGAAGAGAATGCGTCAGAACATCAGGATGCTGACAAATAAAAAGAAGCAGGTATGGAGGACCTGCTTCTTTTTGATATTATTGTGCAGCTGCTTGTACGTTGATTAACCCTTTTCCATAGTAGAAAGAGCTTCCAAGGTATGTTGCAGTGCTTTCTAAACGATCACGGACTTGCGCGTTTGTCCAAGTCGGGTGTTTAGATAGAATTAACGCTGCTGCTCCGGCAACGTGAGGAGTCGCCATTGACGTTCCGTTGTAAGCGCCGTAAGTGCCTCCAGGTAGTGTGCTTTGGATGGATACACCAGGAGCCATCACATCAAGCTCAGGACCTACGCTTGAGAATGAACCTCTTTGGTTGCTGCTGTTTACCGCACCTACCGCAATGGTAGAAGGATATTTTGCAGGATAGCCGATTGTGCTTGAGCTTCCGGAAGTGCCTTCATTTCCGGCTGCAGCAACAACGACGATACCGCTGGCTACGGCTCTATCAACGACTGATTTCAACGCTGTAGAACCAGAAGGTCCGCCAAGGCTCATGTTAATCACGTCCATATTGTTGGAAATGGCCCACTCAATGCCGTTAATAATCCAGCTGTATTGGCCGTTTCCTGTTGAATCAAGAACTTTTACCGCATATAACGATGCGTTTGGCGCTACGCCCAAAACACCGATTGAGTTATTAAGTGCGGCAACCGTACCGGCTACATGCGTGCCGTGAGAACTGCCATCTTGGTATGGGTTTGTTTCAGAAGGTACGAAGCTTGCTCCGCCTCTGACGTTTAAGTCAGGATGAGAAGAATCAATTCCGCTGTCGATAACAGCTACTTTTACGTTAGAGCCTGTGTAGCCTTGAGAGTGAAGAGCCGGCGCTTTAATTTGAGAAATGCCATAAGGAACAGATTGCGCATATTGATGTGCAATATGATCTTCTTCCACATATGCAACGCTCGGATCTTGTTTTAATTCTTTTACAGCTTTTTCATTCAACGTTGCTGCGGCTGCGTTAACATACTTAAACTGCTTTTGAACCTTTCCGCCTTTCTCAGAAATAACATCCTTTTTCTTAGCGGAACTCATCGCACTCATTGTCTGTTTAAATCCGACAATATACTTCTTTTCTGTACTGCTTTTTCCGGCAGCCTGCGCAGACATGTTGCTGAACGCCATCGTAAAGATTAACGTTAACGCAAACAACAAGCTGATCCACAATTTTTTGCTTCTCACTCTTTACCCTCTCCTTTTAAAAAACTCAGAGTAGACTTATTTAAAGACTATTCTGTTAATTAATTGTACTAGATGGAATAATATATTAGTAGACCCATTTTTTCGCGATGATTTCATCTCTATTTAGGTATATCATCTCTCGCTATTTTTGCAGAAACTCCAAGTCACTAATTTTATACAGAAAAGAACGAAAATAGACATGAGTAAATGTTCATTATGTTGAAAAGTCATGCTTTTTCAGGTCAAATGCTCCTGAGTCCCGGCAAATTCCTGTCGAAAAAAATCCTTCAAATGACCTGCGTTTATTTTGGAGAGATCGATGGATATTATCGTGATATTTTTTCTATGCATGCTGATAAAAGTATTCTGTAAAAGGGACTTTACAGAAAATTCTATAAAAGTTAGAATAAAACGATTATAGAGAGGAAGGAAGAAATGAGATGAACATTCGCCAAGCAAAGCTATCAGATGCAACAGCTATTGCGCCGCTGTTTAACCAGTATCGGGAATTTTATAAGCAGGCGTCCGATCTGAAAGGGGCAGAGGCTTTTTTGAAAGCGCGTCTGGAAAATGACGAGTCTATGATTTTGATAGCAGAAGAAAATGGAGAATTCATAGGCTTTACCCAGCTCTATCCCACGTTTTCTTCTGTGTCTATGAAAAAAATTTACATATTAAATGACTTATTCGTCGCTCCTCATGCGCGGACAAAGGGAGCCGGCGGGCAGCTGCTGTCTGCCGCAAAGGATTTTGCTGCGGAAAACGGGGCAAACCGTTTATTGCTTCAGACGGAACACCACAACCGGACGGCAAGAAGCTTATATGAGCAAAACGGCTATGAAGAGGAAACTGCATTTGTCCATTATCGTCTCAATGTGCCGGCGAAGTAAAATTGAAGCTTGATGATTTGGTTTTTTGAACCTTCTTCGGTTACGATATAAATGAAAAGGAGTGTGACGAATGTCAACGTTATTTCAAGCATTGCTGGCAGAGAAACATGCCGATGATGTTTCAGTCCATGTGAAAACCATGTCAACAGAGGATTTGCCGAAAGACGGTGTCCTGATTAAAATCGCTTATTCCGGCATCAATTATAAAGATGGTCTGGCCGGAAAAGCAGACGGCAATATCGTCAGAGAGTATCCGCTTATTTTGGGTATTGATGCTGCGGGTACGGTTGTCTCTTCCAATGATCCGCGCTTTGCCGAGGGGGATGAGGTAATTGCGACAAGCTATGAGCTTGGTGTCTCCCGCGATGGCGGATTAAGTCAATATGCTTCAGTGCCTGGTGACTGGCTGGTGCCTCTGCCAGCGAATCTTACACTAAAAGAAGCGATGGCGTACGGAACGGCTGGATTTACTGCGGCGTTATCGGTGCATCGGCTTGAACAGAACGGCCTGTCTCCAGAAAAAGGGAGCGTGCTTGTCACAGGAGCAACCGGCGGTGTCGGCGGAATTGCGGTATCGATGCTGAACAAGCGGGGCTATGATGTGGTGGCAAGCACCGGAAACCGGGATGCGGCTGATTTTTTGAAGCAGCTCGGTGCAAGCAAAGTGATCAGCAGGGAAGAGGTTTATGACGGATCGCTTAAGGCGCTGTCCAAGCAGCATTGGCAGGGAGCGGTTGATCCTGTCGGCGGAAAACAGCTTGCCTCGCTTTTAAGCAAAATCCAATATGGCGGAGCTGTCGCGGTGAGCGGCTTAACGGGCGGGGGAGAAGTTCCTGCAACAGTTTATCCATTTATCCTTCGCGGGGTCAGCCTGCTCGGAATCGATTCAGTGTACTGTCCGATGGATGTCAGAGCCGCTGTTTGGGAGCGCATGTCTTCTGATCTCAAGCCCGATCAGCTGCTGACTATCGTGGACAGGGAAGTACCATTGGCAGAAGCGCCGGCTGCGTTAAACGATATTTTGCAAAATCGCATTCAAGGAAGAGTCATTGTGAAGCTTTAACAGGATCTGCTTGCAGAGAAAGCTATGTTTTTCTGCAAGCTTTTTTGTGTACATGATGTGAAGCTGCTGTACCGCTGTGTCCTGAAACAATTTGCCATTCTAAGTAAACTCACCTTCAAATGGGGTGATTTAAGATTCTGATGTGCTGATCCAATACACATAAAGATAATGTCATCAGCCAGGAGTTTATCCAATGATTCCGTGTCACTTGAAAGTATGGCTGTTATGAACCGTTCCCGTATATTGAACTTTCTCTTCTCATTTTAATCATAATTAGTGATAATGATTCTCATTCCGTGTTATACTATCTTTTGGACACTTAATCTTAGAAACTACCTACATACAGGAGAGACTGGAACATATGAAAAAAACACTGATTATTCTTACAGTTTTGCTTCTTTCTGTTTTAACGGCTGCCTGCTCGTCTTCAAGCGGCAATCAAAACAGCAAAGAAAATAAAGTGGCGGTAACACATGATTTAGGGAAGACCAATGTGCCTAAGCATCCTAAGCGGGTTGTTGTTCTTGAGCTTGGTTTTATAGACACACTGCTTGATCTCGGCATTACGCCTGTCGGGGTTGCCGATGATAATAAAGCGAAGCAGCTGATCAACAAGGATGTGCTGAAGAAAATTGACGGCTACACATCTGTCGGCACTCGCTCACAGCCAAGCATGGAAAAAATCGCTTCATTAAAACCCGATTTAATTATTGCTGACACGACCCGTCATAAGAAAGTATACGATCAGCTGAAAAAAATTGCGCCGACGATTGCGCTAAATAATTTAAATGCTGATTATCAGGATACAATTGACGCTTCACTTACGATTGCAAAAGCAGTCGGCAAGGAGAAGGAAATGGAGAAAAAGCTGACGGCACATGAAGAAAAACTTAGCGAGACAAAGCAGAAAATCAGCGCTAACAGCCAGTCCGTCCTTCTGATTGGAAATACAAATGATACGATTATGGCAAGAGATGAAAATTTCTTTACATCAAGACTTTTAACACAGGCCGGCTATCGATATGCGATCAGCACGACAGAAAACAGTGAATCAAGCAATGGCGGCGACTCAGTGAACATGAAGATGACACTTGAGCAGCTGCTAAAAACAGATCCGGATGTGATTATTCTGATGACAGGAAAAACAGATGACATCGATGCGGACGGTAAACGCCCAATCGAAAAGAATATACTTTGGAAGAAGCTGAAGGCAGTGAAAAACGGACATGTGTACCACGTGGACCGTACGGTGTGGTCTCTGCGCCGCAGTGTGGACGGAGCGAATGCCATTTTGGATGAGCTTCAGAAAGAGATGCCGGCTAAGAAGAAATAAAAGAAAAGACAGGCGAACGTGATATTATCCCCTCTAAGTAGACAGTGTAAAAAGCCCACTTTTCAAAAGTGGCTGTTACACT
>NZ_JALAYA010000020.1:0-80175 GCF_026796395.1 Bacillus sp. T17B1 | reverse complement strand
TTTTGAGCTGGGTTGAACTCCGAAGCCCTAATTCTTCAGATAACGTGTTATAACTTTTGTTTCCTTCTTCATACATGTTGACAGCTTTCATCTTGAATTCTTTGGTATAGTGCTGAAAGTGTTGCCCTTTTCTCGCCATAAAAAATCCCCTCCAAGTATAGTGTAACAGCCACTTTTGAAAAGTGGGCTTTTTACACTGTCTACTTAGAGGGGATAATATCAATTTTGGGGCCTTTTTCTTTTTATCTTCTCACTTGATAGGCGAAATGATAAAGGCTGTTATCTGTGGATACCAATCTCGAATCTTCTGAATAAACTCTGAACGGGATGATGTCATAGTAATGAACGGAAACAGATGTGTAATACGTATAATACCCTGCAGCTGGCCCCACATACATTGGAACCTCAAATGTTCCGTTTGCATCGGTTATTCCTGAAGCTGTTTTTGTTGTATTTCCGACCTTCGTATCTGCTTCAAATTTTACTGGAGCGTTTGGCACGGGCTGTCCGTTTTGGTCGAGTAATTTGCCGCTTATTGTAATATTGTACTTGACTCGCCAAAATTGTCCTTGCCCGTAATTGATTTTACCGTAAACCCCTCCATCTGTGCTGATATTTGTGATTGAAGCTTTATAAGGCACCTCAGCAGCGTCTGCCTGTTGTGCCGGGAAAATGATTGTAAATATGGGTACCAAACACAGCATAAACAATAAACCGATTTTTTTCATAAGACATCCTCCTTTTAAATAGGTTCATATACAATATCGGAATAAATTGGATGATATTTAGCAAAAAAGCAACCAATCCTTTGACAAGATAAAAACTTGACAGTCTCGATAAAACCGTGTAAACTAAGTTATCGTAAAGGGATTTGACTTAACAAAGGGGAGAGCTCAAATGTCACTTGAAAAGACAACGAGAATGAACTATCTGTTTGATTTTTATCAGTCGTTGTTGACGTCAAAACAGAAGAGCTATATGTCGCTTTATTATTTGGACGATTTCTCCCTAGGCGAAATAGCCGAAGAATATGAGGTTTCAAGACAAGCTGTTTATGATAACATCAAACGAACAGAAGCGATGCTTGAACAATATGAAGAAAAGCTGCTCCTTTTGAAAAAGTTTCAGGAGCGTAAAGAGATGTTTAATAAGCTGAAGGAGCTTGCTTCCGGTTCAAAAGAAGAGGAAGAAATTACAGCTCTGATTGAAGCGCTTGAGAAATTAGATTAGGAGGCGGCAAACTATGGCATTTGAAGGATTAGCCGACCGACTGCAGCAGACGATTTCTAAAATCCGCGGAAAAGGGAAAGTCAGCGAACAAGATGTTAAAGAAATGATGCGTGAGGTTCGTCTTGCGCTGCTTGAGGCTGACGTTAACTTTAAAGTAGTCAAGGATTTTGTTAAAAAAGTAAGTGAACGCGCTGTAGGCCAAGACGTCATGAAAAGTCTGACGCCCGGCCAGCAGGTCATTAAAGTTGTTAAAGAGGAACTGACTGAGCTGATGGGCGGCGAAGAGAGCAAAATCGCCGTCGCAAAAAAGCCGCCGACTGTTATTATGATGGTCGGTCTCCAAGGTGCCGGTAAAACGACAACAAGCGGTAAGCTGGCGAATCTGCTGCGCAAAAAGCATAATCGCAAACCGATGCTGGTTGCTGCTGATATTTACCGTCCAGCCGCAATTAAGCAGCTGGAAACGCTCGGCAAACAGCTTGACATGCCTGTTTTCTCCCTTGGTGATCAGGTCAGCCCTGTAGAAATAGCTAAACAGGCTATTGAAAAAGCCAAGGAAGAACATTATGACTATGTCATTCTGGATACGGCAGGCCGCTTGCATATTGACCATGAACTGATGGATGAGCTGACTAACGTGAAAGAAATCGCCAATCCGGAAGAAATCTTCCTTGTCGTCGATTCAATGACGGGTCAGGACGCTGTGAATGTTGCCAAAAGCTTTAATGAACAGCTCGGTTTAACCGGTGTTGTGTTAACTAAGCTTGATGGAGACACACGCGGCGGTGCTGCGCTTTCTATTCGCGCGGTCACAAACACGCCGATTAAATTCGCCGGTTTAGGCGAAAAGCTTGATGCATTAGAATCGTTCCATCCTGAACGCATGGCATCAAGGATTCTCGGCATGGGTGACGTGCTGACATTAATTGAAAAAGCACAGGCCAGTGTTGATGAAGACAAAGCCAAAGAGCTGGAACAAAAAATGAGAACAATGAGCTTCACATTGGACGATTTTCTGGAGCAGCTCGGGCAGGTCAGAAACATGGGGCCGCTTGATGAGCTTCTGCAAATGATGCCGGGTGCAGGCAAAATGAAAGGCTTGAAAAACATCCAGGTTGATGAAAAGCAGCTGAATCATGTGGAAGCGATCATCAAATCAATGACTGTTCTTGAAAAAGAACAGCCGGATATTATCAACTCCAGCCGGCGGAAGCGGATTGCGAAAGGAAGCGGGACATCCGTCCAGGAGGTCAACCGTCTGCTTAAGCAGTTTGAAGAAATGAAAAAAATGATGAAGCAGATGACAAACATGTCAAAAGGTAAGAAAAAAGGGTTTAAGTTACCTTTTATGTAATCGGTTATACATGATAAAACCGTTGTTAAGAAAAAACACTTTACAAACACTTTTATCATTGTTAATATACTATCTTGTTGAAATATTTTCGGAGGTGCTAGTAAAATGGCAGTAAAAATTCGTTTAAAACGTATGGGAGCAAAAAAATCTCCTTTCTATCGTATTGTTGTAGCAGATTCTCGTTCACCACGTGACGGCCGTTTCATCGAAACAGTCGGAACTTACAACCCGGTTGCAAAACCAGCGGAAGTAAAAATCGACGAAGAGCTTGCTCTTAAATGGCTTCAAACTGGAGCGAAACCATCTGATACAGTTCGCAACTTGTTCTCTAGCCAAGGAATCATGGAAAAATTCCACAACGCTAAACAAGGCAAGTAATGACTGATCAACACTTGGAAGATTTGATTGTCCGAATTGTGACGCCGCTTGTTGATCATCCAGATGACATTCGCGTCATAAGAGAAGAAACCGATCAAAAGATTGCGCTGCGCTTATCTGTCCATAAGTCAGATACCGGTAAAGTTATCGGAAAGCAAGGCCGGACTGCAAAAGCGATTCGAACAGCTGTATTTGCAGCTGGCGCACAGTCTTCTAAGAAAGTTCAATTTGAGATATTTGACTAAAAGGGAGAGGGCCGGCACCTCCCCTTTTTTTACACGCAAAAAAAGGGTAAACTGATAGAAGCTTAGGCAAAATAGATAATGCCCGAGCCAAAAAAGTTTTAAAAGCGGGGAGCTTGGTGCGATGCAAATTATTCACCGTGTAGCCGTTATGCAAGTCTTAACCGAGCGCAGCAAAGAAAAGCTTTTAGCTTCTTTTGCCGAAAAGAAACAAATGCTTGAACGAGAATGCAGCCAGCTCTATTTTCAGCTTAGAAAACATGAGAAAGAACAGCAAAACCCAGATATGATTGAACAATTTAAAAAGGCAATAGAAAAGCGAAAAGACAATATCAAAATAATCGATTTTCAAATTTCTCAAGTACATACGTTGCCGCTTGGCAGTGAAATGAAAGAAAAGGAAGTCGATGCACTGCTGACGATTGAAGCCGGGGATGACTGGCACGAGAAAACAGCAGCAAACACCATCGTCATAAAAGACGGAAAAGTAATTGAAATTCGCCAGAGGTGATCATATGACAAAGCGATGGTTTCATGTAGGTAAAATCGTAAACACCCACGGAATCAAAGGCGAAGTGCGGGTGATTTCGAAAACAGATTTTGCCGAAGAACGGTATAAGCCGGGCAACACGCTGTATTTGTTTATGGACGGAAGTAACGAACCAGTGGAAGTAACAGTAAACACGCACAGACTGCATAAGCAATTTCATCTGCTGCAGTTTAAAGAAAGACAAAGCCTGAATGAAGTAGAGGGACTGAAAAACGCAATCATTAAAGTGCCTGAAGAAGATTTAGGAGAGCTGAATGAAGGAGAATTTTATTTCCACGAAATCATTGGGTGCGAAGTATTTACCGAAGACGGTGAACTTATCGGAAAGGTTAAAGAAATTTTGACGCCTGGAGCTAATGACGTTTGGGTTATCGGCCGAAAAGGGAAAAAAGACGCACTCATTCCTTACATTGAATCAGTGGTCAAACATATCGATGTCAGCGAAAAGAAAATAGAGATTGAACTCATGGAAGGATTAATAGACGAATGAAAATCGACTTTTTGACGCTGTTTCCCGAAATGTTTGAAGGTGTGCTTGGCTCATCGATTCTTCAAAAAGCCCAGGACAAAGATGCGGTGCGGTTTCAGGTCGTGAATTTCCGGGAGTATTCTGATAACAAGCACAATACTGTTGATGATTATCCTTATGGCGGCGGCGCAGGCATGGTTCTCAAGCCTCAGCCTGTTTTTGACGCGGTCGAGGATCTGACATCAAAGGCAGCAGCTGCTCCGCGTATTATCCTCGTCTGTCCGCAGGGTGAGCGTTTTACCCAAAAAAAAGCCGAACAATTAGCAAAGGAAGAGCATTTGCTGTTTATTTGCGGCCACTATGAAGGCTATGATGAACGCATTCGCGAACATCTGGTAACAGATGAAATATCCATTGGCGATTTTGTTCTGACGGGCGGCGAGCTTCCCGCAATGATGATTGCAGACAGTGTGGTCAGACTGCTACCGGGTGTGCTGGGCAAAGAGGCTTCCCATATTGAGGATTCATTCAGCACCGGCCTTTTAGAACACCCGCATTATACAAGACCGGCAGATTACAAAGGTTTAAAAGTACCTGAAACACTTCTATCAGGAAACCATGCAAAAATCAAAGAATGGCGGAATAAAGAATCGATCAGAAGGACCTATGTAAGACGTCCGGATCTTTTGAAAGACTACCCGCTTACAGAGCAGCAAAGAAAATGGATTTCTGAATGGGAAAAAAAATAGATTTTATTGCATAGGCTATGAAATTGTGATAAGATACTACTTGTGGCTTAAGCGGGCTCATCCGCTGCAAGCTTGAAAACGATGTTCCGCTGTGCCGGGTTTTGTGGCCAAGAGCATCTGTTGGAAGGAGTTGAAAACGATGCAAAAACTAATTGAAGATATCACAAAAGAACAGCTTCGTACTGATCTTCCTGCGTTCCGTCCTGGTGACACTTTACGTGTACACGTTAAAGTTGTTGAGGGTAACCGTGAGCGTATCCAGATCTTTGAAGGTGTTGTGATTAAGCGTCGTGGTGGTGGAATCAGCGAAACGTTCACAGTTCGTAAGATTTCTTACGGTGTTGGCGTTGAACGTACTTTCCCTGTACACACACCAAAAATCGCGAAAATCGAAGTTGTACGTTACGGTAAAGTACGCCGTGCTAAGCTTTACTACCTGCGTGAACTTCGCGGAAAAGCGGCTCGTATTAAAGAGATCAGACGATAATGATAACGAACGAAAAGAGCTTGTTACCTGTAACAAGCTCTTTTTTTATACAGAATTTGAAAATGCCGGACAGGCATCGTAAAATACATAAAGGACAACAAAGAATCATGCATACTGAAGAGATAAAGGCGGTGTTCGTGTCACATGACAATTCAATGGTTCCCGGGCCATATGGCAAAGGCAAGAAGGGAAGTAACCGAAAAATTAAAATTAATCGATATAGTATATGAATTGGTCGATGCCAGAATTCCAATGTCATCAAGAAACCCAATGATTGAAGATATTCTAAAAAATAAGCCGCGAATTATGCTGTTAAACAAGGTCGACAAAGCTGATGCGGCAGTTACACAGCAATGGAAAGAACACTTTGAGAACCAGGGGATCCGATCCTTGTCCATTAATTCTGTAAACGGACAAGGCTTAAATCAAATTGTGCCGGCATCAAAAGAGATCCTTCAAGAAAAATTTGACCGGATGAGGGCAAAAGGTGTGAAGCCGAGAGCAATTCGCGCTTTGATTATCGGCATTCCAAACGTCGGAAAATCAACGCTTATCAACCGGCTGGCAAAGAAAAATATAGCAAAAACGGGAGACAGACCTGGTATTACGACATCTCAGCAGTGGGTCAAAGTCGGGAAAGAATTAGAGCTATTGGATACACCGGGGATTTTATGGCCAAAGTTTGAGGATGAGCTTGTCGGCTTGAGGCTGGCCGTCACCGGGGCTATTAAAGACTCGATTATCAATCTGCAGGACGTGGCTGTGTTTGGCCTTCGTTTTCTCGAAGAGCACTATCCTGAACGGCTGAAAGAGCGTTACGGCCTTGATGAGATCCCAGAGGACATTGCAGAGCTGTTTGATGCAATAGGTGAAAAGCGTGGCTGTCTCATGAGCGGGGGGCTCATTAACTACGATAAGACGACTGAAGTCATTATCCGCGATATCCGCACTGAAAAGTTCGGTAGGCTGTCATTTGAACAGCCGACTATGTAAAGACGCGCAGAAATGTGGGTCTTTATTTTTTCGTGACCGAACCGATACATAGAGTAAGGGAGAAGAGAAAGTGAATACATTAACCGTAAAGGACATTAAAGACCGTTTGCAGGAAGTGAAAGATGAACAAGACCCATTTCTTGCCCAATGTGAAAAAGACCCGAGAAAAAGCGTTCAAACGCTTGTAGAGCAATGGCTTAAAAAGCAGGCGAAAGAAAAAGCGCTGAAAGAACAATGGGTGAATATGACTTCCTATGAAAAACTGGCAAGAAACAAAGGATTTCGCTTGATTGCAGGTGTTGACGAGGTCGGCCGGGGGCCATTGGCAGGGCCCGTTGTCGCCAGCGCAGTCATCCTTCCAGAGGAATGTGAAATACTTGGGCTGACAGACTCCAAAAAGCTCTCAGAAAAAAAACGTGACGAATATTACGAGCTTATTATGAAAGAAGCACTGGCGGTCGGAATAGGAATTGTAGAAGCCTCTATCATTGATGAAATCAATATATATGAAGCTTCAAAGATGGCAATGGTAAAAGCGATACACGATTTGTCAGATACACCTGATTATTTGCTTGTTGACGCAATGACGCTACCGGTCGGCATAGACCAGTCGGCAATTATAAAAGGCGATGCTAAAAGCGTGTCTATTGCAGCAGGTGCGTGTATCGCGAAAGTGACGAGAGACCGGATGATGAGCGCTTATGCTGAAACATACCCCATGTACGGCTTTGAAAAAAATAAAGGCTATGGGACAAAAGAGCATCTCGAAGCTCTCGCAGCATACGGCCCAACTGAATTGCACCGCAAAACTTTCGCTCCTGTTCAATCTTTCAGATAAACCGATGGACAAGGAGGCACCTCTTTAAATGAATATACGAAATGATGTGCAAAAGGCGCTGCAGCACCTTTTTGGAAATACAGCAGTCCCGCAGGAAACATCCAATGTTAGCGAAGCGCTAAACGGGGAGAAGCGTCTCCTTTTAGGAAAAGTGCTTCGTCTATTAGGAGATCGGCATGCGCTGATTCAAGTCGGCAATCAAACTGTCCAGGGAAAACTTGAAACTCAGCTTCGCCCTCAGGCGTATTATTGGTTTTCCTACGAAAAAACAACAGCAGAACAGACAGGCCGTCTTCAGGTCGTTCAAAGCTTTGACCAAAATCCCAAATCCATTCAGGATGCAGCTGGCAAACTTTTAAATGCCATTTCAGTAAAATCTTCCAACGCCGCTCTCATGATGACTGGAGCGATGCTGAAGAGTAAAACACCTGTAACAGAAAATGATATCAAAACAGCTGTCCGCTGGATGGAGACGCTGCCTGCGCCAGATACAAAAAAAGCGATTGAAACCGTTCTATTCGCTTTAAAGCGTGAGCTTCCCATTCATCCCGAGGTTTTGAGCGGTGTCAACGCTGTGAAATCGCCTGTTCCGCTTCATCAGCATGTCTCCCGGCTGCTTCAGGCAATCAACCAAAACCCTGAGCAGAACCAAATGACGGCAAAGCTAAAAGAAGCAGTTACGGCACTGTTTAATAGTGAAATTGATGTCCATGCGGAACGTCTGCTTGATAAGCTTATCTCTCTAACAGACAATTCCAAAGCATCTTCTCCAGGCAATACAGTTGGAAACAGTGAGCTTAGCGTACAATCTGGTTCCCTCGGAAAGGCGGAACAGAGAAGCATACAAGGCGAGTCTGGCAAAACAGCAGCAGACATTCCCATCAAAGAAGCCCGCCAGCTGCTGACAAAGCTGACGGAATCTGCTGAAAAAAACAGCCTTCGCATTGTGAAAGAAGCAGCAAATTGGATTAAGGCGGCTGCTTCATCGGGTAGTAGTAACTCACCTGCAGCTTCAGCTGTTTTTCAGGTGGCACAAGTCACAGATCGGGAAGCCGAAGTCTTTTTAAAGGCTGTTCAGCAGGCAGCACCTAATTTGGCTGACAGGGCAGATGTTCTTTCTTTCTTATCCAAAGTGAAAACGGCTATCGGCGCAAGGGACGAGCTTGCATTCATTAAAGCGTTTGAACAAGGAAGCGCAGTCACACCTGACGAAATACAATCCATCAAGCTGGCTCTTTATGCCGCAAGAGCGTCGCATGAGGTAGCTGAACCTGTCAAACAAGAAGCCGATCAGCTTTTTCATAAATTAAACGGCCTGCTTTTCATGCAGCAGGACCATCCGTCATACAGCCAAATTGTAATGTCATTTCCGCTGTTTTCGAAGTCAGGGGTTCAGGACATGACGGTTCTGTTTAAAGGAAAGAAGGAAGCGGATGGAAAGCTTGATCCTTCTCATTGCCGCCTTTTGTTTTTGCTGCAGCTGCATACGTTAAAAGAAACCGTTGTTGATTGTTTGATACAGCAAAAAGTCATGACCATTACAATTGAGACTGATTTCGAGCTTCAGGCTGCAATCGATCCGATGGTGCCCGCGCTTAAACAGGGCCTGAAGGACATGGGATACAGTCTTTCAGGGGTAAACGCTAAAAAAAGGATTCACTGCGAAGAGAAGGCTGCAATCGACCAGTATGTAACAAGCATCAGTGACCAGGAAGTGGATGTGAAAGTATGAAAGAGCAGACGCCGATCAGAAAAGCTGTGGCTCTCCATTATGACGACCTAAAAGACAAGGCGCCGAAAGTGATTGCGACAGGAAAGGGCCATGTAGCCGACAACATTATCAAAGAAGCGAAAAAGGCAGGGGTCCCGATTCAAGAAGATCGGACTCTTGTCGAATTAATGCGCCATTTGACTGTAGATGATCAAATCCCGGAAGCTCTTTATGAAACAGTAGCCGAGATTTTTTCGTTCATTTACAGATTGGACGAAAGCGTAAAAAATAAAAAATAGATAAAATATTCCCCATCCTTCGTTTGAAATTTATGTTTTTAATAAAATAAAAGTTTGAATGTTTAGAAGGATTTAAAGATTTTGCATCGAACTCTAGACAATTCTTCCAGTATTATTATAGAATGAAAGCGCAGTCTATTTTAGTTTTGTTACATAAGTTAGGAGGATGGGAAATGAATATCCATGAGTACCAGGGAAAAGAAGTCCTCAGAAAATATGGGGTATCTGTTCCTGAAGGTAAAGTGGCTTTTACAGCAGAAGAAGCAGTTGAGAAAGCAAAGAACTTATCCAGCTCGGTTTATGTCGTAAAGGCTCAAATTCATGCTGGCGGTCGAGGCAAAGCTGGTGGGGTAAAAATAGCAAAATCATTAGACGAAGTGAAAGCGTATGCCGAAGAACTCTTAGGGAAGACCCTAGTTACACATCAGACGGGTCCGGACGGCCAAGTAATAAAACGCTTACTTATTGAAGAAGGCTGCGATATTAAAAAAGAATACTACGTGGGGCTTGTGCTTGACCGCGCAACTTCTAGAATCGTTCTGATGGCTTCTGAAGAGGGCGGAACGGAAATTGAAGAAGTAGCAGAGAAAACACCGGAAAAAATCAAGAAAGCTGTCATTGATCCGGCTGTTGGCCTCCAAGGCTATCAAGCTAGAGAAATCGCATTCGCTATTAATATTCCAAAGGAACTTGTAGGAAAAGCCGCTAAATTTATGCTTGGACTATATAAAGCGTTTGTTGAGAAAGACTGCTCAATCGCCGAAATCAATCCGCTCGTTGTTACTGGCGACGGAAACGTGATGGCGCTTGATGCGAAATTGAATTTCGACAGCAACGCGTTGTACAGACAAAAAGACATTATGGAATACAGAGATTTGGATGAAGAAGATCCGAAAGAAATCGAAGCGTCCAAATATGACTTAAGCTACATTTCTCTTGATGGAAATATCGGCTGTATGGTAAACGGCGCGGGACTTGCAATGTCCACAATGGATATTATCAAGCATTATGGAGGAGAACCGGCCAACTTCCTTGATGTGGGCGGCGGTGCAACCGCAGAAAAAGTCACGGAAGCATTTAAAATCATTCTTTCTGATCAAAACGTTAAAGGGATTTTTGTCAACATTTTCGGCGGCATTATGAAATGTGATGTCATCGCAGAAGGGGTTGTTGAAGCGACAAGACAAGTCGGTTTGACATTGCCGCTTGTCGTCCGTCTTGAAGGCACAAACGTGGATCTAGGGAAGAAGATCCTTAGTGAATCAGGATTAAATATTACATCTGCGGAATCAATGGCTGACGGCGCGCAGAAAATCGTATCCTTAGTTTAGGAAAGAATGAAAGGCAGGGGACCAGATAATGAGTGTTTTTATTAATAAAGATACAAGGGTTATTGTGCAAGGGATTACAGGTTCTACCGCTTTATTTCATACGAAGCAGATGCTCGAATACGGCACAAATATCGTAGGCGGTGTAACACCTGGAAAAGGCGGAACTGAAGCGGAAGGTGTTCCTGTATTTAATACAGTGGCTGAAGCAGTTCAAACGACTGGCGCTAACGCGTCTGTTATATATGTGCCGGCACCATTTGCAGCTGATGCCATTATGGAAGCGGTAGATGCGGAACTTGATCTCGTGATTTGTATCACGGAGCATATTCCGGTTTTGGATATGGTAAAGGTCAAACGCTTCATGGAAGGCAAGAAAACGAGACTGATAGGGCCCAACTGCCCTGGTGTCATCACGCCTGAAGAGTGTAAAATCGGCATTATGCCTGGATATATCCATAAAAAGGGTCATGTAGGCGTCGTATCGCGTTCAGGAACATTAACATACGAAGCGGTGCACCAGCTGTCAGAAGCGGGTGTAGGACAATCTACAGCTGTTGGAATCGGCGGCGATCCTGTAAATGGAACAAACTTTATTGATGTCTTAAAAGCGTTTAACGAAGATCCTGACACACACGCTGTCATCATGATTGGCGAAATCGGCGGTACTGCCGAAGAGGAAGCGGCAGAGTGGGTTAAAGCCAACATGACAAAACCGGTAGTCGGTTTTATCGGCGGGAAAACAGCACCTCCAGGGAAGCGCATGGGGCATGCAGGCGCCATTATTTCCGGTGGAAAAGGGACAGCTGATGAAAAAATCAAAACCCTTAATGCATGCGGAATCGAAGTTGCGGAGACACCTTCTGTAATGGGTGAAACCTTAATTAAGGTGCTGAAAGAGAAGAACTTGTTCGAAACTTGCAAAACGCATTAATAAAGAAGGGACAGCCGTCAAGGCTGTTCCTGCTTTTTCTGTCAAAAGGAGGTCAATATGTTGAATCAGGCCGCTGCCTGTTTAATAACTTGCAGAATCAATCAATTATTATCTCCATCCCTTCTATTAAAATGGTGGAAAGCCGATCCATCTATGTCGCTGACGTCACCCGTGTTAGAAACTGTTACTCGAGGTAAAATAAAGGCAGCTGCATTAAAAAATAAAATAGAAGAACAATATCCAAAGCTTCGGCGCGTACTTGCTAGTTACCATGAGCAAGGTATTACCCCCATCCCGATTTCTTCAAAGCAATATCCTTTCTGGCTGAAAACCATTTATGATCCGCCTGCCGTCCTGTTTGCAAAGGGTGATATGACCCTACTTTCTAAAGGGAGGAAAATTGGAATTGTAGGGACAAGAAATCCAACACCTTATGGGATGCAAATTGTCAATCATCTTACAAAAGAGCTCTGCCGTAAAAATTGGGTGATTGTCAGCGGACTGGCGTCTGGGATAGATGGAATGTCCCATGTTGCAAGTATTAAGGCGAAAGGGCGGACAATCGGCGTCATTGCGGGCGGATTTCAACACATATATCCTCGGGAAAATCTTCAGTTAGCAGATCATATGGCTAAACACCATATCCTTCTGTCAGAGCACCCACCTGAAACCAAACCCCAAAAATGGCATTTCCCTATGAGAAACCGTATTATCAGCGGATTAAGTGAAGGCGTTATTGTCGTGCAGGGCAAAGAAAAAAGTGGTTCGCTGATTACTGCATATCAAGCACTGGAACAAGGAAGAGAAGTATTTGCCGTACCCGGCTCATTATTTGACCCTTACGCCGGAGGTCCTATAAAACTGATCCAGCAGGGGGCTAAAGCCATATGGTCAGCAGAGGATATTTTCGAGGAGCTTCCTGAGAGAAACGTTCAATATACGGAACCCTTTTGAATTATCGTTTGACAAACGGCATTGTAATATTTAATAATAGTGAGGATTTAAAGTTGCATATTGTTTTCTATTTAAATAATGACGTTCATCATTAAGAATGAAATGTTGAAAGCCAAATAAAGACAGCTGCAAAAACAAAATTGAAATACTTGAAAAGAGAGAGAACACCTCTTGAGGGGGATGAAAATGTCTGATTATCTAGTCATCGTGGAATCGCCCGCTAAGGCGAAAACGATTGAACGTTACTTAGGTAAAAAATATAAAGTAAAAGCATCAATGGGACATGTCCGGGATCTTCCAAAAAGTCAAATGGGAGTTG
Organism: Bacillus sp. T17B1; assembly: GCF_026796395.1. Taxonomy (NCBI): domain Bacteria; kingdom Bacillati; phylum Bacillota; class Bacilli; order Caryophanales; family Bacillaceae; genus Bacillus; species Bacillus sp. T17B1. Next base: position 67,340 of record NZ_JALAYA010000020.1, on the reverse strand, counting down.
ACATAGAACAGAATTTTGAACCAAAATATATTACCATTCGAGGTAAAGGCCCGGTGTTAAAAGAGCTGAAAACGGCTGCGAAAAAAGCCAAAAAAGTGTATCTCGCAGCTGACCCCGACAGAGAAGGGGAAGCGATTGCATGGCACTTGGCACACAGCCTTGATTTAGATCTCAATTCGGATTGCCGTGTGGTGTTTAATGAAATCACAAAAGATGCCATTAAGGAATCGTTTAAGCATCCTCGCGCGATCAATACGGATTTAGTGGATGCACAACAGGCGAGACGTATTTTAGACCGACTTGTAGGATATAAAATCAGTCCTATTCTATGGAAGAAAGTCAAGAAAGGGCTTAGCGCAGGCCGCGTTCAATCCGTTGCCCTCCGTTTGATTATTGACCGCGAAAAAGAAATTAACGACTTTAAGCCGGAGGAATATTGGACAATTGACGGTACGTTCTTAAAAGGACAGGAAACGTTCGAAGCGAGCTTTTTCGGAAAAAACGGCAAAAAACTTCCTTTAAAAAGTGAAGCCGATGTAAAAGACATTCTTTCTCAGCTCAAGGGCAATAAGTATACAGTTGAAAAAGTAACGAAAAAGGAACGCAAACGTAATCCGGCCTTGCCTTTTACCACTTCCACCCTGCAACAGGAAGCGGCCCGCAAGCTCAATTTCAGAGCGAAGAAAACGATGATGATTGCACAGCAATTATATGAAGGAATTGATCTTGGTAGAGAAGGAACGGTCGGTCTGATCACGTATATGAGAACGGATTCAACCCGTATTTCAAATACGGCGGTAGATGAAGCCGCTGCATTTATTGATCAGGCATACGGCAAAGAGTTCTTAGGCGGTAAACGAAAGCCTGCGAAAAAAAATGAAAATGCTCAGGACGCTCACGAAGCGATTCGCCCGACATCTGTTCTCAGAAAACCAAGTGAATTGAAAGCAGTACTTGGCAGAGATCAAATGAGATTGTATAAATTAATTTGGGAGCGCTTTGTTGCCAGCCAAATGGCACCTGCTGTTCTCGATACAATGAGTGTCGACCTGACAAACAATGGTTTGACATTCCGTGCAAATGGAAGTAAAGTCAAGTTTTCCGGGTTTATGAAGGTGTATGTTGAAGGAAAAGACGATCAAATGGAAGAAAAAGACCGGATGCTGCCTGACTTACATGAAGGCGACACGGTATTATCAAAAGATATAGAACCGGAGCAGCATTTTACCCAGCCGCCTCCGCGCTTTACTGAGGCCCGTTTGGTTAAAACGCTTGAAGAACTCGGGATCGGCCGTCCATCGACTTATGCTCCGACGCTTGATACGATTCAGCGGCGCGGGTACGTTGGACTGGATAATAAACGGTTTGTTCCCACAGAATTAGGGCAGATCGTACTTGAGCTGATCATGGAATTTTTCCCTGAAATCATTAACGTTGAGTTTACGGCAAAAATGGAGAAAGACCTTGATAATGTTGAGGAAGGCAATATAGAATGGGTACAGATTATTGATAACTTCTATACCGATTTTGAAAAGCGCGTGAAAAAAGCCGAATCAGAAATGAAGGAAGTAGAAATTGAACCAGAATATGCCGGAGAAGATTGTGAATTGTGCAGTTCTCCTATGGTGTATAAAATGGGCCGATACGGTAAATTTCTAGCTTGCTCCAATTTCCCCGATTGCCGAAATACAAAGCCGATTGTCAAACAAATCGGTGTGAAGTGCCCGAGCTGCGGTGAAGGAAATATTGTTGAACGAAAATCGAAAAAGAAACGGGTTTTTTACGGCTGTGACCGTTATCCGGAATGTGAATTCGTTTCCTGGGACAAACCAATTGAACGAAAATGCCCGAAATGCGGAAAAATGCTCGTCGAGAAAAAACTCAAAAAAGGCATACAAGTCCAATGTGTGGAATGCGACTATAAGGAAGAACCACAGAAGTAGCGGTGAGCAGGGTCTTGCTCACCTTCTTTGTGTGTTAAAAGAAGGCCTTGAATAATAAACTAGGAGATGTGAAAGATGAACCAACAAACAGTGAATGTAATCGGAGCCGGACTAGCAGGAAGTGAAGCGGCGTGGCAGCTTGCCAAACGAGGGATCCAAGTCAATCTATATGAAATGAGACCTGTTAAACAAACGCCTGCGCACCATACAGATAAATTTGCCGAGCTTGTGTGCAGCAACTCTCTGCGTTCCAATACGCTTGCTAACGCTGTCGGTGTATTAAAGGAAGAAATGCGGGCGCTTGATTCAGCCATCATCGCGGCTGCTGATGAATGTTCGGTACCGGCTGGCGGCGCTCTCGCAGTAGACCGTCATGAATTTGCCGCAAGTGTGACAAATCGGGTAAAAAATCATCCAAACGTAACCGTTTTTAATGAAGAAGTGACTGGAATTCCTGAAGGTCCAACCATTATCGCAACGGGTCCGTTAACATCTGAATCGCTGTCTGCACAGCTGAAGGAGCTGACTGGCGAGGACTATTTGTATTTTTATGACGCAGCGGCGCCAATTGTAGAAAAAGATAGCCTTGATATGGATAAAGTGTACTTGAAATCTCGTTATGATAAAGGGGAAGCGGCATATTTAAACTGCCCTATGACAGAAGAAGAGTTTGACCGTTTTCATGAAGCATTAACATCAGCAGAAACAGTCCCATTAAAAGAATTTGAAAAAGAAATCTTCTTTGAAGGTTGCATGCCGATTGAAGTCATGGCAAAACGGGGAAAGAAAACGATGCTTTTCGGACCGATGAAACCGGTTGGTTTAGAGCATCCTGTTACAGGAAAACGTCCACATGCTGTCGTTCAGCTCAGACAGGATGATGCAGCGGGAACACTCTATAATATTGTAGGATTCCAGACTCATTTAAAATGGGGAGACCAAAAGGAAGTTCTCAAATTGATTCCAGGACTTGAAAACGTAGAAATCGTCAGATACGGCGTGATGCACAGAAATACATTCATTAACTCTCCAAGCTTGTTAAAGCCGACATATCAATTTAAAAACCGCAGTGATCTGTTCTTTGCAGGCCAAATGACGGGAGTAGAAGGATATGTGGAATCCGCTGCCTCTGGACTGGTAGCTGGTATTAATGCGGCTAAACTTGTTTTAGGAGAAGAGCTTGTCACTTTTCCTCAGGAAACAGCAATAGGCAGCATGGCTCACTATATTACAACAACAAACCAGAAAAACTTCCAGCCGATGAATGCAAACTTTGGGCTTTTAAAAGAATTGCCTGTTAAAATTAAAAATAAAAAAGAGCGTAATGAACAATACGCGAACCGTGCAATCGAGACAATTCAAACAATTTCGAAAACAATATAGGTATTGATTGCAACCTGAACGCGATTTGTGATACCATTTAAAAGCCCTTCCTGGGGAGGTATTAGGCATGGAGAATGTTAAGAATTTCGTAAAGTTATTCATTGAATATTTACAAATTGAAAAAAATTATTCACAATATACTATTGTGAATTATGTGGATTCAATTGAAGAATTCGAGACTTTCCTGCGCGTTCAAGGTATAAATGGATTTGAAAAAGCTGCATATCAAGATACTAGGATTTTTTTGACAGAAGCCTATGAAAAAGGTTTATCAAGAAAAACAATAAGCAAAAAGATATCTGCATTAAGAAGCTTTTATAAGTTTCTGATGCGGGAAAAACTTGTTGAAGAAAATCCGTTTCAGCTTGTTCATCTGCCGAAACAAGAGAAACGGATACCAAAGTTTCTATATCAAAAAGAGCTTGAAGAGCTATTTGAAGTTTCAGATATAAGCCAGCCGGCCGGAATGAGGGATCAAGCGCTGTTAGAACTTCTCTATGCCACCGGAATGAGGGTCAGTGAATGCTGTTCCATAACTGTTAACGACGTTGACTTATTTATGGACACAGTGCTTGTTCACGGTAAAGGCAAGAAGCAGCGCTATATCCCCTTTGGGTCTTACGCCCGCGAAGCATTAAAGGAATATATGAATAGCGGGAGGCAGTGCTTGCTGATGAAAGCAAAAGAACCTCATGATCTATTATTCGTAAATCAAAGAGGCGGACCGCTTACAGCCCGAGGCATCAGGCATATTTTAAGCGGGCTTGTTCAAAAAGCGTCCGGCACTTTACATATCCATCCGCATATGCTTCGACATACGTTCGCCACCCATCTGTTAAATGAAGGAGCAGATTTGAGAAGCGTTCAGGAACTGCTTGGGCATTCCAATCTGTCTTCGACACAGATATACACGCACGTTTCGAAGGAAATGTTGAGAAACACATATATGTCTCACCATCCAAGAGCTTTTAAGAAAAATTAAAGGAGGCCCTTTATGTCATCTTTTCATGCGACCACAATATTTGCCGTGCAGCATAAGGGACGAAGCGCTATGTCCGGAGACGGCCAAGTGACATTTGGTCAGGCTGTTGTCATGAAACACACTGCAAGAAAAGTGAGAAAACTGTTTAACGGTAAGGTTCTTGCCGGGTTTGCAGGATCTGTTGCAGACGCTTTCACATTATTCGAAAAGTTTGAAGCTAAGCTTGAGGAATATAACGGCAACTTAAAACGGGCAGCTGTTGAGCTTGCGAAGGAATGGCGTAGCGATAAAGTGCTTAGAAAGCTTGAAGCCATGCTGATAGTTATGAATCAGGATACTTTGCTTCTCGTATCGGGAACAGGCGAGGTGATCGAACCAGATGACGGCATTCTCGCGATTGGATCAGGAGGCAATTACGCTCTGGCAGCCGGAAGAGCTCTGAAAAAGCATGCCAATGAAAGCATGTCTGCAAGTGAGATTGCTAGAGCAGCGTTAGAAACAGCAGGCGAAATTTGTGTTTACACGAACGATCAAATCATACTGGAAGAGCTTGAATAGAAAGGACTTGAGGCGCATGGAAAAACAACCGTTAACACCAAGACAGATTGTAGATCGGTTAGACCAATATATTGTCGGTCAGCAAAACGCGAAAAAAGCTGTCGCCGTGGCATTAAGAAACCGCTATAGAAGAAGTCTTCTGGATGAAAAGCTGAAGGACGAGGTCGTTCCGAAAAACATTTTAATGATGGGGCCTACTGGCGTTGGAAAAACTGAAATTGCAAGACGAATCGCCAAGCTTTCAGGTGCGCCATTTATCAAAATTGAAGCCACAAAATTTACTGAAGTCGGCTATGTAGGCAGAGATGTTGAATCAATGGTCAGAGACCTTGTGGAAACGTCTGTTCGGCTTATAAAAGAAGAGAAAATGAATGAAGTAAAGGAGCAGGCAGAAGAGAATGCAAACAAACGCATTGTTCGTCTGTTAGTTCCTGGGAAGAAAAAACAATCAGGCGTTAAAAATCCGTTTGAAATGTTTTTTGGCGGCAGCCAGCCGAACGGCGAAGATGAGGCGGAGAGCCAGGAAGAAGCAAACATTGAAGAAAAAAGAAAACGCATGGCGCATCAGCTGGCTTTAGGAGAGCTTGAAGACTACTATGTTACAATAGAAGTCGAAGAGCAGCAGCCTTCTATGTTTGACATGCTGCAGGGCTCGGGTATGGAGCAGATGGGCATGAATATGCAGGATGCGCTGAGCGGATTAATGCCAAAGAAAAAGAAACGGCGCAAAATGACAGTCAGAGAAGCCCGGAAAGTCCTGACGAATGAAGAAGCAAGCAAACTCATCGATATGGATGAAGTCAGCCAGGAAGCTGTTCAGAGAGCAGAAGAGAGCGGTATTATCTTTATTGACGAGATTGATAAAATTGCAAAAAACGGCGGCGCATCATCTTCTGCCGATGTATCTAGAGAAGGCGTTCAGCGGGACATTCTCCCAATCGTTGAGGGTTCTACCATTGTCACTAAATATGGTTCTGTAAAAACAGACCATGTGTTATTTATTGCAGCAGGGGCGTTTCATATGGCCAAACCGTCTGATTTGATTCCTGAACTGCAGGGGCGTTTCCCGATTCGTGTAGAACTGAGCAAACTCACGGTGGACGACTTCGTGAGAATTTTGGTTGAGCCGGATAATGCACTGCTGAAACAATATCAGGCATTATTGCAGACAGAAGGTATATCTCTTGAATTTTCTGACGAAGCTATTCATAAGATTGCTGAAGTTGCTTATCATGTGAACCAGGACACAGATAATATCGGTGCGAGACGCCTTCATACAATACTTGAACGCTTATTAGAAGATCTGTCGTTTGAAGCTCCTGATGTAACAATGGAGAAAATAACGATTACACCACAGTATGTCGAAGAAAAGCTCGGAACGATAGCAAAAAACAAAGATTTAAGTCAATTTATTTTGTGAAAAATTTAATAAGAGGAACGTTTAGGAGGATTATTTATCATGGCTTTATTACAAAAAACACGAATTATTAACTCCATGCTGCAAGCTGCGGCAGGGAAACCGGTAAACTTCAAGGAAATGGCGGAGACGCTACGGGATGTAATTGATTCCAATATTTTCGTTGTAAGCCGCAGAGGCAAACTCCTTGGATATTCTATTAACCAGCAAATTGAAAATGATCGTATGAAAAAAATGCTTGAGGATCGTCAATTCCCTGAAGAATATACGAAAAATCTGTTTAACGTCCCTGAAACATCTTCTAACTTGGACATTAATAGTGAATATACTGCTTTTCCTGTTGAGAACAGAGACCTGTTTCAAGCTGGTTTAACAACAATCGTACCGATCATTGGAGGCGGAGAAAGATTAGGAACACTTATTCTTTCACGGTTACAGGATCAATTTAATGACGATGACTTAATTCTCGCTGAATACGGCGCTACAGTTGTCGGTATGGAGATCCTGAGAGAAAAAGCAGAAGAAATCGAAGAGGAAGCAAGAAGCAAAGCTGTCGTTCAAATGGCTATCAGTTCTCTTTCTTACAGTGAACTTGAAGCGATTGAGCACATTTTTGAAGAGCTTGACGGAAACGAAGGTCTTCTCGTTGCAAGTAAAATCGCTGACCGCGTCGGGATTACCCGTTCTGTTATTGTGAATGCACTCAGAAAGCTGGAAAGCGCGGGTGTTATCGAGTCAAGATCATTAGGAATGAAAGGTACTTATATCAAAGTCCTAAACAATAAATTCCTAATCGAATTAGAAAATCTAAAATCTCATTAATCGCGCAAAGAACCCCCTTTTAAGGGGTTCTTTTTTATTTCAAATATAGGAAATCAATAAGCTTTATTTCCTGGGTTGAAAGTCTTTCTTTGTAGTAATTTTAATTAATCTCATAAATTTCTTTAAAAAGACTCAAATATAACAGAAATATTATAGAAAAAACAGAAATTCTGCTATTTTCAGGCTTATATTAAGGAGGAAAATGTAGTTCTAACAATCTAGGACTATATACCTAGTTATAAAATAGATAATTGTGAGGACATTTTTTTACACGATCTTCATAGACTTTATGCCTGTTATTTCTTACAATAAGCATATAGTTTTACAATTCTCGACAAGGATATTGAGGGTGAAAAAAACTGAAATGGAGGTAAGTGGATTTGAGCTTATTTTCTGGAACGATACATAATCTTGAAAATGCCTTGGGCAGAGCGAATATTAAGCAAAAAGTCATAACTGATAATATCGCCAATATAGATACACCGAACTATAAGGCGAAAAAAGTCTCTTTCCAAAATTTATTAGATCAAGAATCCTCTCGTCTTGAAGCGATAAAAACAGACTATCGTCATGTTGATTTTTCCGGTACTGATTCGAATTATTCAATTGTAACGAGCGGAGATACATCGTATCAGCAAAACGGAAACAATGTTGACGTTGACAAAGAGATGACAGAATTGGCACAAAATCAAATCAACTATCAAGCTTTAGTTGAAAGAATGAACGGTAAATTTAATTCGCTGAAGACCGTATTAACAGGAGGGAAATGATGACAGCCTTTCATAGCTTAAATGTTTCAGCATCTGCTTTAACAGCTCAGCGAGTCAGAATGGACGTTGTATCTTCTAATTTGGCAAATATGGATACGACAAGAGCTCAGCAGGTGAACGGAGAGTGGGTGCCTTACAGAAGAAAAATGGTCTCCCTTCAGTCAAAAGGTGAATCGTTCTCTTCCATTCTCAATTCTCAAATGAGCGGAAGCGGCAATGCTGGAAACGGTGTAAAAGTTTCTAAAATTACGGAAGATGATTCAGCATTTAATCTTGTCTATGATCCGACAGACCCTGATGCAAACGCTGAAGGATATGTACAAAAGCCTAATGTTGATCCGTTGAAAGAAATGGTTGACCTTGTCAGCAGCACAAGATCATATGAGGCGAATGTCACAGCGATGAATGCCACAAAGGGAATGCTGATGAAGGCGTTAGAAATCGGAAAGTAAGGTGAATGAATGTGATTAATGCAATTTCTCCTTTTCAGGTTCAAAATACTCAAAACACTCAAAATGCAACAAATCAAGTAAACAATAGCCAAAAAACAGATTCTTCAAATCAAACAAGCTTTTCGGAGCTTTTAAAAAACTCTATTAGTTCTTTAAATGAGTCCCAAGTAGCTTCTGACAACATGACGAATGCCTTAGCTGCAGGAAAAGATGTAAATCTTGATGAGGTCATGATCGCCGCTCAAAAAGCAAGCATCTCTCTAACTGCGGCAACAGAGTTCCGAAATAAAGCTGTGGAAGCTTATCAGGAGATTATGAGAATGCAAATGTAGGGGGTCTGACGATTAAGAGAAAGAGTGGAATGACCGGGGGTTAACATGAATCGTACTCTAATGCAAATGAAAAACAAAACGAGTGAGTTTTGGAAAAATAGATCTAAACCACAAAAGATTTTAATGATTAGTGCTTTAGCGGCAATTATTATTATTGGAATTATTATTAGTGTTTTTGCTTCAAGTTCTAAAATGGCGCCGCTATACAAGGATTTGTCTGCCGAAGAAGCAGGGCAAATCAAAGAAGAACTGGATGCGAAAAAAGTGCCAAACGAACTTTCGAATGGAGGTACAGTAATTAGTGTTCCAGAAGATCAGGTTGATTCTTTAAAAGTGCAGATGGCTGCAGAAGGACTCCCCAAAACTGGATCTATTGACTATTCATTTTTCGGGCAGAATGCCGGCTTTGGTTTGACAGACAATGAGTTTGATATGGTGAAAGTGAAAGCCACACAGACGGAACTGTCAAATTTGATCAATGAAATGGACGGTATCAAAAATTCAAAAGTAATGATTAACCTCCCGAAAGACGCTGTGTTTGTCGGTGAGGAGCAATCTGCAGCATCTGCTTCAATCGTTCTTCAGATTGAGCCGGGCTACACACTTGAACAAAGCCAGATCAACGGATTGTATCATCTGGTATCGAAAAGTGTACCGAACCTAAAAGAAGATAACATCGTCATCATGGATCAAAACTCAACATACTACGACAAATCAGACAGCGATGCAGGGTCCTACGCGGATAGTTATTCTTCTCAGCAGGGAATTAAGTCCCAAGTTGAAAAAGACATTCAAAAACATGTTCAGTCACTGCTTGGAACGATGATGGGACAAGATAAAGTCGTTGTTTCCGTTACAGCAGACATTGATTTTACTAAAGAAAATCGCACAGAAGACATTGTCGAACCTGTTGATAAAGAAAACATGGAAGGCATTGCAGTCAGCGCTGAAAAGGTATCTGAAACATACCAAGGTGACGGTGCTGCCAACGGTGGAACTGCCGGAACCGGCGACGAAGATACGCCAGGTTATGCCGAAACCGATGCGAATTCTAACAGTGGGAACTACGAAAAAAGCAGCAATAAAATCAATTACGAGGTTAACCGAATCCATAAAGAAATCGCTGAAAGCCCGTATAAGGTCAGAGATTTAGGAATTCAAGTAATGGTAGAGCCGCCTGACGCCAAAAATACAGCGTCGCTATCAACAGAAAGACAGGATGATATACAAAAAATCCTTTCAACTGTAGTCAGAACATCACTAGATAAGGATGCAACACAAAACCAGAACCTTTCTGATGAAGATATTAATAATAAAATTGTCGTTTCCGTTCAGCCATTTGACGGGAAAGTCAACTTGGATACAAATACGGAAAAACCTTCAGGTATCCCGCTGTGGGCATATATCGTAGGCGGTGTTTTAATCGCAGCGATCATTGTTCTGATCATTATGCTTGTCAGAAAGAAACGGGCGCAAGAGGATGAATTTGAGGAATATGAGTATGAAGTTCCTCAAGAACCAATCAATTTGCCTGATATCAATGAAGAGGAAAATGAAACAGCGGAAACAGTCAGACGAAAACAGCTCGAAAAGATGGCGAAAGACAAGCCGGAAGATTTTGCAAAACTGCTGAGAAGCTGGCTGGCCGAGGATTAGGAGGAATTAGAAATGGCGAGACGTGATCAAGATAAGCTTACAGGAAAACAAAAAGCAGCCATTCTCATGATTTCCTTGGGGTTAGATGTGTCAGCTTCTGTATATAAGCACTTAACCGATGAAGAAATTGAAAGGCTTACCCTGGAAATATCAGGTGTTCGAAGTGTCGATCATAAAAAAAAGGATGAAATTATAGAAGAATTTCATAATATAGCCATTGCGCAAGATTATATCTCTCAAGGCGGCCTAAGCTATGCGAGACAAGTTCTTGAGAAGGCGCTTGGAGAGAATAAGGCGGAAAACATTCTAAACAGGCTGACTTCTTCTTTGCAGGTTAAACCATTTGATTTTGCCAGAAAAGCGGAGCCCGAACAAATTTTAAATTTTATACAGCAAGAACATCCGCAGACGATGGCTTTAATCTTGTCTTATTTGGATCCTGTGCAAGCTGGGCAAATTTTATCCGAGCTGAATCCTGAAGTGCAGGCTGAGGTTGCGAGAAGAATCGCGGTGATGGACAGAACATCACCTGAAATTATTAATGAGGTTGAACGGATTCTGGAACAAAAATTATCTTCTGCATTTACTCAAGATTATACTCAAACAGGCGGAATTGAAGCTGTTGTTGAAGTGTTAAACGGGGTAGACAGAGGAACAGAGAAGACGATCTTAGATTCATTGGAAATTCAGGATCCCGATCTTGCTGAAGAAATTAAAAAGCGGATGTTTGTCTTCGAAGATATTGTTACACTTGATAACCGCGCAATTCAGAGAGTCATTCGCGATGTTGAAAACGACGATCTGCTCCTTTCATTAAAGGTTGCAAGCGAAGAAGTCAAAGAAATTGTATTCAACAATATGTCACAGCGTATGGTAGAAACCTTTAAAGAAGAAATGGAATTTATGGGCCCTGTTCGCTTGAAAGATGTAGAAGATGCACAATCAAGAATTGTAAGCATCGTCAGAAAGCTTGAGGAAGCCGGTGAAATTGTGATAGCAAGAGGCGGAGGAGACGATATTATTGTCTAATATCATTAAACAGGAATCATCTTTTTCTCCACAAAAGGAAAGAAGAAAACTCTCTGTCCAAGAGGTGCGTATTGACCATTCTCACCTATTGCAGGCTGACGAGAACCCAGAAGCGCTAATGGCCCGAGTGAAAGCGGAAGCTGACCGGATTTCGGAGCAGGCAAACAGCCATATAGAAATTATTCGCCGTCAAATTGAGCAGGAAAAAAATAATTGGGCGGCTGAAAAACAGAAGCTTATTGAGAAAGCAAAAGCCGAGGGCTTTGAACAAGGTTTGGCATTAGGAAAAGCTGAGGCGCTTCAACAGTATGGCGAGCTGATCGACCAAGCAAACAGCATAACTGCAATGTCCAGAAAAGCTGTTGAGGATAAGCTTGAAGACGCTAATGAAGAAATCGTTGAGCTTGCCGTTGCACTAGCTAAAAAAGTTTGGCAGCAAAAGTCAGATGATAAAGAAGCTTTTCTCCTGCTAGTGAAACAGGTTATAAACGAAGTAAAGGAATATGACGATATATCAATATATGTGGATCCATATTACTACGAGACAGTCTTTCAGCAAAAAGATGAAATCCAGCAGCTGCTTTATAAAGAATGCCGGCTTGGCATATATGCTGATGAAAAAGCTCAAAAAGGATCCTGTTATATTGAAACTCCTTTTGGCAGGATAGATGCGAGTGTTGACACACAATTGATGCAATTGAAAGATAAACTTCTGACAGCGCTGGAAGCGGGGGCAGCTGAATGAAGATACAGAGTCTGATAGATTGTATAGAAATGACGGACTCGTATAAACGATACGGAAAAGTCAAGCGGGTGATCGGCCTGATGATTGAATCAAAAGGGCCTGCAAGCTCAATTGGCGACGTGTGCCTGATTTATGCAAAAGGGCAATCTGGGAATGTCATTAAAGCTGAGGTTGTCGGCTTCCAGGAAGAAAATATATTGCTTATGCCTTATTTAGAGGCTGCAAGCATTGCACCCGGCAGCATTGTAGAAGCCACTGGTGAATCTCTTCGGGTTAAAGTCGGAGCCGGACTGATCGGACAAGTCATCGATGCTTTTGGAGAGCCGCTTGACGGCAAGCTTTTGCCCAAAGGGCTTTCGTCTGTATCGACAGAGCAATCACCACCTAATCCGATGAAACGGCCCCCTATCCGCGAAAAGATGGGTGTCGGAGTCAGATCAATTGACAGCTTGCTGACAGTCGGCAAAGGCCAGCGGATTGGCATTTTTGCAGGAAGCGGTGTCGGAAAAAGCACATTAATGGGGATGATCGCCAAGCAGACAGAGGCAGACTTAAACGTCATTGCACTTGTTGGGGAACGCGGGCGAGAGGTTAGGGAGTTTATTGAAAAAGATCTTGGGGATGAGGGCTTGAAACGATCAATTGTTGTCGTTGCCACCTCAGATCAGCCAGCATTAATGAGATTGAAAGCGGCATATACAGCAACAGCAATTGCTGAGTATTTCCGCGATAAAGGCCAAAATGTCATGTTTATGATGGATTCTGTTACAAGGGTGGCAATGGCGCAGCGTGAGATTGGACTAGCCGCCGGAGAGCCTCCGACGACAAAAGGCTATACACCTTCTGTGTTCGCTGTTTTACCTCGTTTATTAGAACGAACTGGTGCAAATGAGCACGGAACCATTACCGCGTTTTATACAGTATTGGTAGACGGGGATGACATGAATGAGCCGATTGCTGACACTGTTCGCGGAATTTTAGACGGACATATTGTATTGGACAGGGCGCTTGCCAATAAAGGCCAGTTTCCTGCAGTTAATATACTGAAAAGCATCAGCAGGGTGATGTCAAACATATCGACAAGGCAACACCTAGATGCAGCAAATAAATTCCGTGAACTTTTATCGACATATCAAAATTCGGAAGATCTCATTAATATCGGAGCTTACAAAAGAGGATCGTCAAGAGAAATTGATGAAGCGATACAATTTTATCCGCAACTTATTCAATTTTTAAAACAGGGAACAGACGAATCAGCATTATTGGAAGACAGTATTGCTTCATTAACTAGTTTGACAGGAAATGAGGAATAACCGTGGCTTATCAATTTAGATTCCAGAAGCTGCTGGAACTAAAAGAAAATGAGAAAGATCAATCCTTATCCGAATATCAGCAATCCGTTTCTGAATTTGAAAACGTTGCTGAAAAATTATATGAGAATATGAGCAAAAAGGAATTGCTTGAACAAGATAAGGAAAAGAAATTAAAAAGCGGCATGAGTGTACAAGAAATGAGGCATTACCAGCAATTTGTCTCGAATCTTGAAAATACAATTTATCACTATCAAAAGCTTGTTATTATGAAAAGAAATCAAATGAATCAAAAACAAGAAATTTTGACAGAGAAAAATATTGAAGTGAAAAAGTTTGAAAAAATGCGTGAAAAACAGTTTAAAATGTTTGCTATTGAAGACAAAGCTGCTGAGATGAAGGAAATGGATGATATTTCGATTAAGCAGTTTATGATTCAAGGCCATTAGGAGCGAATGTAATGTCCGGCAAAAAGAAAGAATCAGGTAAGTTCCGTTCGGTTTTGCTTATCATTATTCTCCCGCTGATGTTTCTTCTTATCGCAGGGGGGATTGTTCTTTGGGCTGCTGGTGTCAATGTTTTAAAGCCGATACAGGAAGCTGCGGCAAAAACGCCGGTTCTAAAAGAACTGGTTCCTGAAACCGAAAATAAAAAAGACACATCTTCAAGCAAGGATAGCAGTAATACGGCAGCTCTGGAAAAGACCATTAAGGATCAAAAAAGTGAAATCAGTATATTGAATAAAGATTTAGAAACGAGTAAATCAGAAATCGACAGGCTCAATCAAAAGATCCGTTCACTTGAAAAGACGGCGGAGGATCAAAAAAAGACAGCAGAAGATAAGACTGAAAATGCCTCAGGCTCGAATTCTTCTTCTGCAAATGACAAAGTGATCAGTGTATATAAAAGCATGGACAGCGGAAAGGCTGCTAAAATTATTGCCCAATTAAAGGAGGAAGAAGCGCTTAAAATATTGAATGGCCTAAGCAAAAAGCAGCTTGCTGACATATTGGCGAAAATGACTCCTGAGCAAGCAGCAACTTATACAGAAAAAATTGCTGCCAGCCAAGAGTAGGGGGAATTAACGGTGAAGCTGCTTGAATTTGCGGGACCTTTGCTGAAAACCACAGCGGGTACTGCGGCTAAAACTATGAAAAGCAACCAGGGAGTTTTTCAAAACTGGCTTATGTCTGAGGCTGGTTTGAAGGAACTCTCAGAACAAGGAAAGGGAACTCCTGCTTCCAGTGATCGGCTTTTAGCAGATGCGCTTAAAAAAATCAGTGATTGGCTACATGCAAGTCATGAAGAACAAGACAAACAAAAAGCGGAACTTCTGCAAACACTAAGCAAACTAACAGGGAAGCAGTTGGATGAAACCGCTCAGCAAATGCTGAAGAATCTGTTGCAAGCAGTTGAATCAAAAATGTCCGGCGGAACGGATCAATTACTTGCAGAAGTGAAGAAAATCATTTCAGTAGGTAAAACGGCTCTGGCTGCCAATGATTCTGCTGCTGACATTAATGGAGAACTGAAGTTTGATACAGAAGAGAATGAAATATCTGAGAGTGCTAAAGAACTCGTCCTTATCCAGATGTTCATTAGTCAGCTGCTAGAAGGGAATAAGCTGTCTGACCACGGAAATGGCAATGAAGCTCATGTCATTTATCAAAATGGAGATCAATTTCTTTCTGCATTAGAAAATAGGGGCGTATCTCAACAGCTGATTCAGGATCTTAAACAGCAAATATTCACTAAAGATGAGTCAAGTTCAAAACTTTATTCGATGACAGCGTCAGAGCTGAAAAGTTTTCAAAGCTTGTTGGAACAAATGTCTATGCTCCCTCAAAAAGGGAGTAAAGAATGGAATTTAGCTGAAAGTCAGCTGAAAGCTTTCTTGTTATCGAAATCATCCAAATCATCGCAAGACTTTGAAAAGCGTGTCCACGCACCGCTCTCGCAAAGTTTATCCAGCAAAATTGCATCGGACGCATCTGGAGGTAATCAGTCTGTAGATAGTAAATCAGGACTCCAAATGCTATTTTCAGGGTACCGGGGCATAGGAGGAATTCAAGCACTTGATCTGCAGCAAATGTCATCTGATTTACCGACTCCCGAAACAAAAACAGTGGCTGATCAAGTGATCAATGCATGGAAGCAGATGAAATATACGCCATTCGGTAGATCGACGGGAAGCTTCACCATTCGGCTGAACCCTGAACATTTAGGTTTTGTCACAATTAAGCTGACAAATGAAAATGGAATGTTCCAGAGTAAAATCATTGCATCGAGCCAATCTGCAAAAGAGTTGCTCGAACAACATTTGCCTCAGCTGAAGCAATCATTGCCGAATATGGCCGTCCAAATTGACCGTTTTACTCTCCCAGTCCAAAGCGGAGATCAGCCGATATACGGCCAGCTTTCTGATGAACAGAAACAGCAGCAGGAGGGGCAGAGACAGCAAAGACAGAAAAAGCAATCAAACGAGTTTGGAGACTTGCTTGATGAAGTGTCAATGGTTGAATTGGAGGAAGAAGAATGACATCAATAAGCTCAGAATATAAATTGCCTGAAAAAACAAGCAGCACTGCCACTGCAAGCAACAGCAACCTGGGGAAAGACGAGTTTTTAAAAATATTAATGACTCAAGTTCAAAACCAAGATCCGCTTAATCCGGTTGATGACAAAGAATTTATCAGCCAGATGGCGACTTTTTCAAGCCTGGAACAGATGATGAATCTGAATACGACGATGACTAAATTCGTTGAAAACCAAGATCCGTTTACAACTTATGTTGATTGGATAGGAAAAGAAGTATCTTGGACTGATGGTAAAAGTGCAACAGATAAAACGGGTACAGTAAGCTCTATTAAACATTCTAAAGGAAATTATTATCTCGTTCTTGATGATGGGACCGAGATCAGTCCGGCGAATGTCATGTCTGTGGGACAATCTTATAAATAAAAACATCTGGAGGAGTATATTATGTTACGTTCACTTTATTCTGGAATCAGCGGTATGAAAAACTTTCAAACAAAACTTGATGTTATCGGCAATAATATTGCCAACGTAAATACAGTGGGATTCAAAAAGAGCCGGGTTACCTTTAAAGATATGGTAAGTCAAACGATTGCCGGCGGTTCTGCTGCTGGTGCGACAATCGGGGGAACTAACTCTAAGCAGATCGGTTTAGGTTCATCATCTGGCACAATTGATACCATCCATTCAACAAGCGCAACACAAAGCACAGGAAGAGCGCTTGATTTAGCGATTGACGGCGACGGTTATTTTCAAATCGATACAGGTGATGGAACGGCTTACACAAGAGCCGGAAACTTCTATTTAGATAATACCGGAACATTGGTGACTGGTGATGGCTACCATGTGTTAAATATGACGGGAGGAACAATAAATATTCCTCTAGATGCTCAAAGCTTTAGTATCGGATCTGATGGAAAAGTGTCAATTGTTGATGCTGGCGGTAAACCGCAAGATGGCGGACAGATCGGGATTGTTACTTTTGCAAACAGTGACGGGTTAGATAAAATCGGAAGCAACTTGTATCGTGAATCTTTGAACTCTGGAACTGCTAGTGCAGCTAATCAGCCTGGTGACGGCGGTACAGGTGCCTTGAAGTCAGGATTTCTAGAAATGTCTAACGTTGATTTAACTGATGAGTTTACTGAAATGATTGTTGCTCAGCGCGGGTTCCAATCAAACTCCAAGATTATTACAACATCGGATGAAATCCTTCAAGAGCTGGTTAACCTTAAACGTTAAGGAGGGAGGGGAGGCGAGTAATCGCTTCTCCGCTGTTTTATGATTAAAGTAACCCGTTTAAATGGGCAGCCCTTTACACTGAATGCGCTATTTATTGAACAGATTGAATGCTTTCCGGATACTACAATCACTCTGTCAAACGGTAAAAAGTTTGTAGTAAAAGAAGATGAAGAAGCTGTTCTGGAAAAGATCGCATCTTTCTACCGAAAAATACAAATATTTTCAATGGATCAAGGAATAGAGGAACCGGAATGAAGAAAAAACTAATGATCATTTTACTAATTATTCTTATCGTAATTGGTGCTCTTGGGGCGGCGGCTTATTTTGTTTTAGGCGGAAAGTCCGGAGAAAAAAGTGAAGCAAAAAAAAGTATTGATGAAATCGTTGCATCTACTGTTGAAATAGAAGAGATCACAACAAATTTAAAGTCTGATAACATTATCCGGCTTGCTATTAAACTTGAAACTGACTCTGATAAATCAAAAGAAGAACTTGAAAAACGTGATTTTCAAGTGAAGGACGCTGTCATATCACAGCTGGCTGATACGAAAGCTAATGAGATTGAGGGAGACAAGGGAAAAGAAGCCTTTAAGAAGGAACTAAAAGAAAAATTAAATAGCTACCTCCAAGAAGGAAAAGTAGAAAAAGTGTATATTACCTCCTTTAATCTGCAATAAACAATAATTTGACAGAATACGGAGGTGAGGAAAATGTCTGGAGAAGTTCTCTCCCAAAATGAAATAGATGCGCTGCTTTCTGCCATATCAACCGGTGAAATGGACGCTGAAGAGCTGAAAAAAGAAGAAAAAGAAAAGAAAGTGAAAGTTTATGATTTCAAACGTGCGCTGCGGTTTTCCAAGGATCAGATCCGCAGTCTAACGAGAATTCATGACAATTTTGCAAGACTTCTTACTACTCACTTTTCTGCTCAGCTCAGGACCTATATTCACATATCTGTCAGCTCTGTTGACCAGGTCCCTTATGAGGAATTTATCAGATCCATCCCAAACATGACGATTTTGAATCTGTTTGACGTCCATCCGATGGAAGGCAGAATTATGATGGAGGTTAACCCGACAATTGCATATACGATGATGGATCGGGTAATGGGCGGAATTGGAATCAGTCATAATAAGGTTGACAGTTTGACAGAAATTGAAACAAGTATCATTTCTAATTTATTTGAAAATGCACTGGGAAATTATAAAGAAGCGTGGCAGTCAATTGCTGATATTGAACCGGAAATGACTGAGTTTGAAGTGAATCCGCAATTCGTTCAGATGGTATCTCCTAATGAAACAGTCGTGGTGATCTCACTCAATACCCAAATCGGTGAAATCAGCGGTGTCATAAATCTCTGTATCCCGCATATCGTCCTCGAGCCGCTCATACCGAAGCTTTCAGTCCACTATTGGATGCAATCAGATAGAAATGAGCCAAAGCCTGAGGAAACAAAGTCGCTTGAAAAACGTATCATGACAGCACAAATACCTGTCGTGGCCGAGCTCGGCACATCTGAACTGACAATAGAAGAGTTTTTAAGTTTAGAAGTCGGAGACTGCATAACTTTGGACAAATCAGTCACGGATCCTCTTACTGTATTGGTCGGAGATAAGCCGAAATTTTTAGGACAAGCCGGCCGGGTGAATCGAAAACAGGCAGTGCAAATTTTAGATCACGACATAAGAGGTGAACAAGATGGAGAATAATAGATTATCTCAAGATGAGATTGACGCGCTTCTTAACGGCACAGGCAGCACGCTGGATGAGCCAGAGGTTCCGGAAGTACATGACTTATCGGAAATGGAGCGTGATGCGATCGGTGAAATCGGAAATATTTCATTCGGCAGTTCTGCGACAGCACTATCAACGCTTTTAAATCAAAAGGTCGATATTACGACTCCGAGCGTAACTGTCATTCCTAAAAGTAAAATCAGCGATGCGTTTCCTGAACCGTATGTAGCGATTGAAGTAAATTATACGGAGGGCTTCAGCGGCAGCAACCTGCTGGTCGTGGAACAAAATGACGCGGCAATCATTGCTGACTTAATGATTGGGGGAGACGGAAAAGGCGCCGACCCTTCACTGGGTGAAATCCATTTAAGTGCGGTTCAAGAAGCGATGAACCAAATGATGGGATCGGCAGCTACATCAATGTCTACTGTATTCAGTAAAAAAATTGATATTTCACCGCCTCGGGTTGAATTGCTCGATGTCACTGAAGAAAAGGGAACTGACCGTATTCCGGATGATGAAATGCTGGTGAAAGTTTCTTTCAATTTAAAAGTTGGAGAATTAATAGACTCCAGTATTATGCAGCTTTACCCGCTGACATTTGCGAAAGATTTAATTTCAAGCCTTATGAATACAGGAAATGCAGAGGAAGATACAACACCGCCGCCTGATGTTACATATGAGCAGCCGAAAGAGCCTGTGACGCCAGAGCCACGTATTGAACCACAGCAGCAACAGCAGCTGCCGCCAAAAAGGCAAGGAACACCGAAAAAAGCAGCCCCAGTTCAGGTTTCACCGGTTGAATTTTCCGCGTTTGATCCAAACGAGGCTTCGCAAGCTCCTATTAACAATCTGGATATGCTTTTGGATATCCCGCTTTCGATTACTGTTGAGCTTGGCAGAACGAAGAGAAGCGTAAAAGAAATTTTGGAGCTTTCTGCCGGAAGTATTATTGAGCTTGATAAATTAGCCGGTGAGCCGGTAGATATTTTAGTTAATCAGCGTATCGTTGCCAAAGGCGAGGTCGTTGTCATTGAAGAAAACTTCGGAGTAAGAGTCACTGACATTTTAAGCCAGGCAGAGCGCATTAATAATTTAAAATAACGAAACACAAGGAGAGAGATAGATTATGGCACACAGAATTTTAATTGTAGACGACGCAGCATTTATGCGAATGATGATTAAAGATATTTTGGTGAAAAACGGTTTTGAAGTAGTAGCGGAAGCTGAAAATGGAGCACAGGCAGTAGAAAAATATAAAGAGCATTCCCCTGACCTCGTTACTATGGATATTACAATGCCAGAAATGGACGGTATTTCAGCATTAAAAGAAATTAAACAGATTGATGCACAGGCAAGAATCATTATGTGTTCGGCTATGGGACAGCAATCAATGGTTATCGATGCTATTCAGGCAGGCGCCAAGGATTTTATCGTAAAACCTTTCCAGGCAGACCGTGTGCTTGAAGCAATCAACAAAACATTAAGTTAAAGGGTGTACGACTGTTGAAAAAGAGTCAATATTTCATTGCTTTTATTAGTTTTTTCATTTTATTCAGTGTACATCCGATTGCTGCTGCCGCGGCAGACTCTGATAATTCAACTGTAAACGAATGGTTTCAAAAGAAAGATGAAAAAACTGCAGATAAGTCAGAGCAAAAGGAAGAAAAAACAACACAAATTGCTGATGAGACGGAGGGAGCGGCTGCTCCTTCTGTCTCAGCTTTTGATTTTGTGAAAATGATTTTCGCTTTACTGTTTGTTATCGTGCTGATTTACGGGCTGGTTAAGCTCATGAACAAAAGAAATCGGCTTCTAAAGCCTTTTCAATATGTTGAAAATATTGGCGGCACACCGGTCGGCCAAAACAGATCCATCCAATTGATTAAAGTCGGAAAAAGTGTGCTCGTCGTCGGAGTAGGAGAGACGATCCAGCTGTTAAAAGAAATTGAGGATGAAACAGAGATTGAAGTGATTCTCAGCCAGCATGAAGAGGCAATGTCAAGCAAAATAGAGTGGCAAAAGCTTGTGAAGCCGCTTAAGGGCCCTGAACAACAGCCGCAGCAAAAGATGCCTTCATTTTCAAAAGCATTGAAAGAGCAGCTTGAAGAGTTAAAACAAAACCGTTCTGAAGGAAAGAAGAAAGGCCCACGTCATCATGAATGAGTTTATAAATATTTTTAGTTCAAGCGATCCGGAAAACGTAAGTTCAACTGTTAAATTACTATTATTGTTAACTGTATTTTCAGTGGCGCCTGGAATATTGATTCTTATGACTTGTTTTACTCGCATCGTCATAGTTCTGTCATTTGTCAGGACTTCACTGGCGACGCAATCTATGCCGCCAAACCAGGTTCTTATCGGACTTGCGCTGTTTTTAACGTTCTTTATTATGGCTCCTACTTTTTCAGAGATTAATAAAGAAGCGCTGACCCCATTGATGGACAACAAAATCAGCTTGGACGAAGCGTATTCGAAAGCTGAGGAACCGATTAAAGAATTTATGAGTAAACACACAAGGCAGAAGGATCTGGCGCTGTTTATGAATTACGCGAAAATGGATAAACCCGAATCATTAAAAGATATTCCGCTAACAACAATGGTTCCCGCTTTTGCCATATCGGAGCTCAAAACAGCGTTTCAAATAGGTTTTATGATTTTTATCCCATTTTTAATTATAGATATGGTAGTGGCAAGTGTCTTAATGTCTATGGGAATGATGATGCTCCCTCCAGTTATGATTTCTCTGCCCTTTAAAATATTACTTTTTGTTTTAGTAGACGGCTGGTATTTAATTGTGAAATCTTTGCTTCAGAGCTTTTAGGGTAGGTGCTAAACGTGAGTTCAGAATTTGTAATTTCTATGGCGGAAAAAGCCGTATACGTAACGCTGATGATCAGCGGGCCATTATTGGCTATCGCTTTACTGGTCGGTTTAATCGTCAGCATATTTCAGGCGACAACTCAAATCCAGGAACAGACTTTGGCGTTTATTCCGAAAATCGTGGCGGTTCTTCTGGCCCTGATTTTTTTTGGTCCATGGATGCTGTCCACCATTCTTTCATTTACAACAGAGCTGTTTTCTAATTTAAACCGTTTTGCAGGGTAATGTAGAGATGAATTCAATTATTGACTTATTTCCTGCTTTTTTATTGGTTTTTATTAGAATCTCTGCTTTTTTTGTAACGATTCCGCTTTTCGGACACCGAAATGTTCCAGCAGTTCATCGTATTGGATTTGCTTTTTTTCTCGCGGTCATTTGTTTCAGCACCATTGATAAACCTCCCTCTTTGGAGATAGATGGGCAGTATATGCTCTTGACGTTTAAAGAAGCTTTGGTTGGCCTCTGTCTAGGCTTAATTGCTTATATGATGATTGCTGCAGTACAGATTGCCGGCTCGTTTATTGATTTTCAAATGGGATTTTCAATTGCGAACGTTATTGATCCTCAAACAGGTGCACAAAGTCCGTTAATCGGCCAGTTTATCTATACGATGGCACTTTTGTTTATGCTGAGTGTCAATGCCCATCATTTACTACTGGACGGTATTTACTACAGCTTTCAGTATATTTCAGTTGATCAGGCATTTCCGAATTTCGGCGATGAAAAGTTTGCTTATTTTATCGCAAAAAGCTTTAATGCGATGTTTATTATTGCTTTTCAAATGTCAGCGCCGGTTGTCGCTAGTTTGTTTCTTGTTGATTTAGCATTAGGTATCGTGGCTCGATCTGTTCCGCAATTAAATGTATTTGTGGTCGGTCTGCCTTTAAAGATCGCTATCAGTTTCATCATGCTCATTGTGTGTATGTCTGTTATGTTCGTCGTTGTGCGGAATGTCTTCAGTTTAACGATTGAAACGATGCGGAATCTTTTAGCATTGGTCGGTGTTTCTTCATGAACCTTAGAATTGACCTGCAGTTTTTTGCTGGAGAGAAGACAGAGAAAGCTACTCCGAAAAAACGGAAGGATACGCGAAAAAAAGGACAGGTTGCCAAAAGCGTAGATGTCAATACGGCCGTTTCGTTATTAGTGATATTCCTTTCGTTCATTGCGATTGGTCCGTTTATGAGGGACAGGCTGCTGTCATTTTTAGAAACATTTTATACCGAGTCGCTCACAATGAAGCTCTCAGAATCAAATGTTCATACACTGTTTATCAGCTTATTAAAGGATACTGCCTTTGTGCTTGCACCTATTATGCTTGTGGCTCTTGTCGCAGGGGTCGTCAGCAACTATATACAGGTTGGGTACTTGTTTTCTGCTGAAGTGATAAAGCCCAAGCTTGAAAAGCTGGACCCGATCAAAGGCTTTAAACGAATATACAGTATGAGGGCGATTGTAGAGCTAATTAAATCCATATTGAAAATCACTGTTGTCGGTTTTGCGGCTTTTGCTGTGCTTTGGCTGCACTATGGAGAAATTCTCCGGCTCCCGCTCCTGACACCCGAAGAGGCACTTTCTTTTGTTTCAAAACTCACCTTGTGGATGGGGCTGAGTGGTGCAGGGGCTTTGTTGATACTTGCTGGTCTCGACTATTTATATCAGAGATTTGACTATGAGAAAAATATCAAAATGTCAAAGCAAGATATAAAAGATGAGTACAAAAAATCTGAAGGAGACCCGATTATCAAGTCTAAAATTAAACAAAGACAGCGGGAAATGGCAATGAGGCGGATGATGCAAGAAGTTCCCAAAGCTGATGTCATTATCACAAACCCGACCCACTATGCGATTGCCCTGAAATATGATGAAGAAAAAATGGACGCTCCTTATATTGTTGCAAAAGGTGTCGACCATCTGGCGTTAAAAATCAGGAAAATTGCTAAAGAGCATGATGTCATGATGGTAGAAAACAGACCGCTTGCCCGTGCGTTATATGACCAGGTAGAAATTGACCAGGCAGTGCCGGAAGAATTTTTTAAAGTCTTGGCAGAAATTCTGGCTTACGTATATAAAACAAAACAAAAAGTATATTGAATTTTTCGATTTAGAAGGAGAGAAAAAACAGCATGTCAACAAGAGATTTATCCGTTTTAATAAGTGTTGTCCTCATTGTGGCGATGCTGGTGATTCCATTTCCTCCATGGCTGTTAAGTATTTTAATCATTATTAATATTTCTCTTGCATTGATCGTGCTTCTTACCACAATGAATATGCAAGAAGCGCTTCAGTTTTCGATTTTCCCGTCACTGTTGCTGCTTTTAACCTTATTTCGTTTGGGCTTGAACGTATCAACTACCCGTTCTATTCTTTCACATGGTGAAGGAGGAAAAGTCGTCGAGACTTTCGGAAATTTCGTTGTCGGCGGAAATGTATTAGTTGGACTCGTTGTATTTATCATCCTCATTATTATTCAGTTTATCGTCATTACGAAAGGCGCTGAACGTGTTTCCGAGGTTGCAGCAAGGTTTACGCTGGACGCAATGCCAGGGAAGCAGATGAGTATTGATGCTGACTTAAACGCAGGGATGATTACCGAACAGGAAGCGAAGCACCGCCGCGAAAAAGTGGCAAGAGAAGCAGACTTTTATGGAGCAATGGACGGTGCCAGTAAATTTGTAAAAGGTGACGCAATAGCCGGGATCATCATTGTGATGATCAATATTCTTTTTGGTATCGTGATCGGAATGCTTCAGCAGGGGATGTCCATTCAAGAGGCCGCTTCACAATTTACGATGCTGACTGTAGGGGATGGAATTGTTTCGCAAATTCCGGCGCTGTTAATTTCTACAGCTACGGGTATTGTCGTGACAAGAGCTGCCTCTGAAGGAAACTTAGGGCATGACATTACAGGTCAGCTGTTTGCTTATCCAAAGCTTTTATACGTCGCAGCATCTACGATTTTGCTTCTTGGTATTTTCACTCCGATTGGCATTTTTCTGACGGGTCCGCTTGCAGGGCTGCTTGCATTCGGCGCTTATATGCTATCTAAATCAGGTAAGGAAAAAGAAGAAGTGGAAGAGATTCTCGAGGAAGAGGCTGAGGTTGACGATCTTAAAAGCCCTGAAAGCGTTGTTCAGCTTCTGCACATCGATCCAATAGAATTTGAGTTTGGGTATGGTTTGATACCGCTTGCTGATGCCAATCAAGGCGGTGATCTATTAGACCGAATTGTCATGATACGCCGTCAGTTGGCTCTGGAACTCGGGCTTGTCATTCCTGTCGTGCGCATCAGAGACAATATAGCGTTGCAGCCTAATGAATACCGATTGAAAATTAAAGGTAACGAAGTAGCAAAAGGCGAGCTGTTGCTTGATCATTATTTAGCGATGTCGCCTACACCTGAAGACGATCTCATTGAAGGGATTGAAACAGTGGAACCGTCATTCGGACTGCCGGCAAAATGGATTAGCGAATCGGTAAAAGATGAAGCTGACATGCTTGGTTATACAGTTGTCGATCCCGCTTCAGTCGTTTCGACCCATATCACGGAGAAAATTAAGCAGTATGCCCACGAATTGATCGGAAGACAGGAGACGAAACAACTGATTGACCACTTGAAAGAAACGTATCCAGTCCTTGTGGAAGAGGTTACGCCAAATCCGTTGTCTGTCGGTGATATTCAAAAGGTGCTGGCTAAGCTTTTAAAAGAAAAAGTTTCAATCCGAAACTTAGTAACGATTTTTGAAACCCTTGCCGACTATGGAAAATTAACAACAGATTCTGATCTTTTGACCGAGTATACAAGACAGGCATTGGCTAAACAAATTACAGCCCAGTTTGCCAAAGAAAATGAAGTGTTGAAGGTTGTTACCTGTTCGGGTCGTGTAGAAAAGGCAATTGCAGATGGTGTGCAGCAAACGGAACACGGGAATTATTTGTCGCTTGAACCAGATGTTTCAGAAAGTATTGTGCGCTCTGTTGCTAAAGAAGCCGAACAGCTCTCATTACGTCAGGAAACTGCGATTCTTCTCTGCTCGCCGCCTGTCAGAATGTATGTGAAACAGCTTCTGGAGCGATACTTCCCTGATCTTCCGGTACTGTCTTATAACGAATTAGAGGCGAATGTTGAGGTACAAAGCATTGGAGTGGTGGATATTTAATGAAAATAAAAAAATTTACTGCTGCTTCAATGCAAGAAGCGGCACTTCTCATTAGAAAAGAGTTAGGTAATGAAGCGGTCATATTAAATTCGAAAAAAATTAAAAAGCGAAAATGGTTCGGGCTCATCAACAAGCCTGCTGTTGAAGTCATTGCCGTATTGGATCAGGGCTTTCTTGAGAATAAAACGCTACAGAAAGCAGATGAGCCGAAACAAACATTAAAAACTCCTCTCAGCAGTCCGAAAATAGAGGAGAGGACATATCCCGCTCAAATTCCGGCACAACATGAGCCCGCTGATTTTTCAGCTTATCAATCTGTACTTCCTGAGCCGCTGCGAAAAGCAGAAAAGCTTCTGCAAGAAACGGGGATTAAAGAGTCGACCAAGACGAGCGCGCTGAAAAAATTGCTTCGCTGCTCTGTGGAAGCGGGAGGTCTGACGGAAGAAAACGTGGTCGATAAACTTCAGGATATACTATGCGATACGCTGCCCTCAGCAGACAAGTGGCAGGAGCCTATTCACTCAAAGTATATCGTGCTGTTTGGTTCAACAGGGGCTGGAAAAACAACAACGCTGGCTAAGCTCGCAGCCATATCTATGCTTGAAAAACAGAAAAAAATCGCTTTTATTACAACAGATACGTATCGAATAGCAGCTGTTGAACAGTTGAAAACATACGCTGAACTGCTGCAGGCTCCTCTGGAAGTTTGCTATACAAAAGAAGAATTCCAGCAGGCGAAGGAGTTATTTTCTGAGTTTGATCATGTGTTCATTGATACAGCCGGAAGAAACTTCAAGGAGCAGCAATACATTGATGAATTGAAAGAAACGATTCCTTTTGAGAGCAGCATTCAATCATTTCTCGTTTTATCCGCGACTGCAAAATATGAAGATATGAAGCATATTGTCAAACGGTTTTCATCCGTCCCTGTCAATCAGTTTATTTTTACGAAAATAGATGAGACTACTTCCTTAGGCTCTGTATTTAATATACTG
The DNA here is from genome assembly GCF_026796395.1 of Bacillus sp. T17B1. Classification (NCBI taxonomy): domain Bacteria; kingdom Bacillati; phylum Bacillota; class Bacilli; order Caryophanales; family Bacillaceae; genus Bacillus; species Bacillus sp. T17B1. The sequence continues at coordinate 40,392 of NZ_JALAYA010000020.1, read as the reverse complement.
GCAGAATCAAAAATAGGGGCCGGGTTTATCACGAATGGCCAGAATGTGCCGGAGGATATACAGACTGTATCTCCGCTTGATTTTGTAAGGATGCTGTGCAGATGAACAGATTTGACCAAGCAGCAACTTTACGGGCGAAAATGGAAAAGCGTCAGCGTGTTCTGCCAATGGTTTATTCACAAAAAGCGAAGACACTTGCTGTCATCAGCGGCAAGGGCGGTGTCGGCAAATCCAATATTACTTTAAACATGGCCCTTGCGCTGCAGGATAAAGGTAAGAAGGTACTGCTTATTGATCTTGATATTGGGATGGGGAACATTGATATATTAATGGGAACCTCATCGTCCGCGACAATTATCGATGTATTAACCGATCGAAAGCCTTTGATGCAGTCATTATCCAATGGACCAAAGGGTTTGCGGTATATACCAGGGGGAACCGGTCTGGATGTAATGTTTCAGCTGGACCAGAGAACATGGGCATTTTTTGCTAATGAGCTTTCTCATGCGTTAAGCCAGTTCGATTATGTGCTGTTTGACATGGGAGCGGGCTTATCAAAAGATCAGCTGCCTTTTATTTTATCGGCAGAAGATATTTTGATCATAACAACTCCCGAACCGACGGCCATCATGGACGCATACAGCGCTGTCAAGCACTTGGTTTTGACAGAAAATAAACTTTCCATGAAGGTGGCTGTCAATCGGTGCCGTGATCAAAAGGAAGGGCTAGACGCTTTTACCCGCCTTTCCCGCACGATTCGTATGTTTTTAGATGCTCAGGTTCAGTTTGCCGGTTCCGTTTCTGACGATGCGATCGTGAGCAAAGCAGTTGTCGAACAGGTTCCTTTTTTCATAAAAAGTCCTCAGGCAAAAGCCAGCCGGTCAGTCCGTCTTTTAGCGGACGCCTTGTTTGAAAGAGAAGAAACAAGACACAAAGAAGACAAACAGACATTTATTGAGAAATTATCTTCTTTTTTAATGAGGAGGGCTTAATTTGATTCGTGTGCTTGTAGTTGATGATTCAGCTTTCATGAGAAAAATGATAAGTGATTTTTTAACCGAGGAAAAGCAGATAGAGGTAATCGGAACTGCGAGAAACGGAGAAGAAGCGCTTAAGAAGATTAAGTTACTGAAGCCCGATGTTATTACTCTTGATGTTGAAATGCCGGTCATGAACGGGACAGACACACTGCGCAACATTATTGAGATTTATAACTTGCCGGTCATCATGGTGTCAAGCCAGACAGAGAAAGGTAAAGAGTGCACTATTAATTGTTTAGAGATCGGCGCCTTTGACTTTATCACAAAACCATCAGGCTCCATATCTCTGGATTTGTACAAAATTAAAGAACAATTAGTTGAACGTGTCATCGCGGCTGGGCTTTCCGGCAAGCGGAAACAGCCTGTTTCACAGGCAGTTCGGCCCGAACCTATAGTGCGTGCTGTAAAGCCTGAATTAAGCAAGCCGAAACCCGGCACAGGCAGACAAATTGTATGTATCGGCACTTCAACAGGCGGTCCAAGAGCGTTACAAAAGGTGATACCGAAGCTCCCTAAGGATTTAAGCGCACCAGTGGTTGTTGTTCAGCACATGCCTGAAGGTTTTACTGCTTCATTGGCTGAGCGGCTGAATCATTTATCTGACATTCAAGTTAAAGAAGCAAAAGATGGTGAAACAGCTCTTAACGGCTGTGTTTACATAGCACCGGGAGGCAAAAACATATCCGTTATCAAAAACAGCGCAGGACTCCAGATCGTGCTTGATAATCTCGATACGCCAAGCCGTCATAAACCATCAGCTGATTATTTATTCCGTTCTGTCGGAAAACTGGCAGACTATGAAAAAGTAGCGGTTATCATGACCGGAATGGGAAGTGACGGCACTGCCGGCTTAAGGGATATGCTTACGGCCGGCAATGTGAAAGCCATCGCGGAGTCTGAAGAATCTTGTGTCGTATATGGGATGCCGAGAGCAGCTGTTAAAGCGGGGCTCATCCATGAGATTAAACATGTGGAAGATATCGCAGCATCCATCACAAGCTGTGTGAAAAAAGAGAGGGTGTGATTCAAATGGATATGAATCAGTATTTAGATGTCTTTATTGATGAGAGTAAAGAACATTTACAAACATGTAATGAAAAGCTTCTCCTTTTAGAGAAAGACCCGACTGACCTTCAGCTCGTTCATGATATATTCAGGGCTGCCCATACATTAAAAGGAATGAGCGCAACGATGGGCTATACCGACTTAGCACATCTAACCCACCTGCTTGAGAATGTGCTGGATGCAATCCGAAACGGAGACATGGCAGTTACCCCAGAATGGCTGGATATTTTGTTTGAAGCCCTGGATCACCTGGAAGCCATGGTTCAATCTATTATTGATGGCGGGGATGGTAAAAGAGATATCTCAGAAGTGAGTGCAAAGCTTGATGTGAATGGTGCACACACTGAAATAGCTGCCTCTGCGGAACCAGCAGAAGCACAGAATACAGCATCTGATTGGAAATATGATGAATTTGAGCGGACTGTCATACAAGAAGCGGAGGAGCAAGGCTTCAAACGATATGAAGTCAAGATTTCTCTAAACGAAAACTGTATGTTAAAAGCAGTCCGTGTCTATATGGTGTTTGAGAAACTTAATGAAATTGGAGAAGTAGCCAAAACAGTTCCGAGTGCGGAAGTGCTTGAAACAGAAGATTTCGGCACTGACTTTCAAGTTTGTTTCTTAACACATCAATCAGCGGAAGAGATTGCTCAATTAATCAATGGCGTCTCAGAAATTGAGCATGTTGAAGTCATTCAAGGGGCTCCTTTAACAACAGCTGAAAAGCCGGAAGAATCTAAGCCGGCAGATTTGCCAGCACCTGTACCTGTGAAGCAGGAGAAACCAAAACAGCCTGCTAAAAACGAAGAACAGGCGAAGCATACAGCCGGCGGTTCTAAAACAATTCGTGTCAACATTGACAGACTTGATTCTTTAATGAACTTATTTGAAGAGCTTGTCATTGACCGCGGGCGTCTCGAGCAGATTGCAAAAGAGCTTGAGCACAATGAACTGACTGAAACGGTTGAACGAATGACGAGAATTTCTGGGGATTTGCAATCGATTATTCTTAATATGAGAATGGTTCCGGTTGAAACCGTTTTTAACCGCTTCCCGAGAATGATTCGCCAGCTTCAAAAAGAGCTGAATAAAAAAATCGAACTCTCGATTGTCGGTGCGGAAACTGAACTGGATCGAACAGTAATTGATGAAATCGGAGATCCTCTCGTTCACTTGATCAGAAACAGTATTGATCATGGTATCGAGTCACCGGAAACACGTTTGCAAAAGGGAAAACCGGAATCTGGAAAAGTTGTGCTTAAAGCCTATCACAGCGGCAACCATGTCTTTATTGAGGTAGAGGATGATGGTGCAGGCCTTAATCGTAAAAAAATTCTTGAAAAAGCGCTTGAGCGCGGGGTCATTACGGAAAAAGAAGCTGAAACCTTGGAAGACAATGAAATTTACGAATTGATCTTTGCTCCAGGGTTCTCTACTGCTGATCAGATTTCTGATATTTCCGGCCGTGGTGTCGGACTTGATGTTGTAAAAAACAAACTGGAGTCTCTGGGCGGTTCAGTCAGTGTGAAATCTGCAGAAGGTCAAGGCTCTCTATTCAGCATCCAGCTTCCGCTTACCTTGTCCATTATTTCAGTTCTCCTGATCAAATTGGAAGAAGAGACATTTGCTATTCCAATTTCTTCAATTATTGAAACGGCAGTTATTGACAGAAAAGACATTTTGCAAACGCATGACCGTGAAGTGATTGACTTTAGAGGGCATATTGTCCCTGTCGTTTATTTAAAAGAAGAGTTTAAAATAGAAGATACAAGACAAGATGCGGAACAGCTCCATATCATTATCGTGAAAAAAGGCGACAAACCTACTGCATTTGTGGTGGACTCCTTTATTGGCCAACAGGAAGTTGTGCTGAAATCACTCGGAGATTATTTAACAAATGTCTTTGCAATTTCCGGAGCTACTATTTTAGGAGATGGAGAAGTAGCGCTCATTATTGATTGTAATGCACTGATTATTTAACCATTCGAGGAGGTGTCTCACATGACTGCAGAAATTAAAACGGGCGAAAAAATGATTGTCTTTATGGTTAATGGCAAAGAATATGCCATTTCCGTCACTCAGGTGAAATCAATTGAAAAATGGCAAAAGCCAACGAGAGTGCCTGGCGTCGAACCATATATTTGCGGAGTAATCAATTTGCGCGGGGTAGTGACTCCGGTTATTGATTTAAGAAAACGCCTGAATTTGCCAGAGTATGAAATTACCGATGAAACACGAATTATCATTATTGCTTATCGTGATACTGAAATCGGCTGGATCGTGGATGAAGCTAATGATGTGATTACCGTACAAGAAAGTGAAATCGAATCCGCTCCAGAAAGCATCCAGAAAGATACGGATGTGTCGATCGAACAGATTGTGAAACAAGAGAACAGACTCTTAAATATTATTGATGCGAACGCGGTTTTGGATAAAGAATCATCTCAGTCCGCTGTGCCCGATCAAGCTTAATCTTAAAGGGGTTATGACATGAGTATTTTTAATGGAATCAAAGAAGAGCAGATGGACATTTTGCGGGAAGTCGGCAATATAGGCGCTGGCCACTCCGCCTCTGCAATGGCACAGCTGTTAAATAGAAAGATAGATATGGAAGTCCCATTTGCAAAGCTGTTGTCTTTCGATGAGCTTGTCGATTTTTTCGGCGGCGCCGATATCCCGGTTGCCAGCATCTTTTTAAGAATGGAAGGCGATTTAACGGGTTCAATGTTCTTTATAATGCCTTTTTATCAGGCGGAGCAGTTTATCAGAGAGCTGATTGGAAACCCCGATTTTGATATAGAGGACTTAGGCGAAGATCATATGAGCTCATCCGCTTTGCATGAACTGGGCAATATTTTAGCAGGATCATATTTAACAGCTTTGGCGGATTTGACGAAACTCCAGCTTTATCCAAGTGTTCCTGAAGTTTCACTTGACATGTTCGGCGCTGTGATTAGCGAAGGGTTGATGGAACTCAGTCAGGTCGGAGAACACGCTATTGTTGTGGACACGTCAATTTTTGACCAGAGCCATCAGCAAAAGCTGAAAGCGCATATGTTTATGCTGCCGGACTATGATTCATTTGAAAAGCTCTTTGTTGCCTTGGGTGCATCATTATGAGTACAACTGAGGCTGTTGTTGTAAAGGTTGGAATTGCTGACGTGAAGATCGCCAGCTTCCCGGACACCATCAGGACCTCTGGGTTGGGATCATGTGTGGGACTGGTGCTTTATGATAAAGAAAAGCAGACGGCGGGGCTTGTTCATGTCATGCTTCCTGATTCGACGTTATCGAAAACTGCCGAACTCAATCGGGCTAAGTATGCTGACACAGCCGTAAAGACCACGATTGATATGTTGATAGAAGCCGGATGCCGGAAATTCGCATTAAAAGCAAAGCTGGCCGGCGGATCAGAGATGTTTAAATTTAAATCGACAAATGATTTGATGAAGATAGGACCGAGAAATGTATTAGCGATAAAAGAACAGCTGTCTTTATATAATATTCCTATCATTAGTGAAGATACGGGCGGCTCAAGCGGCCGGACGATAGAATTTGAACCGAAGTCCTGCATGCTGCATATTCGAACTGTTAAACAAGGTGAAAAAACGATTTAATTAAGGTATTAGGGGGATAACAATGCAATCCTTGAATTATGAAGATCAGGTGCTTTGGACGCGCTGGAAAGAGTGGAAAGATCCTAAAGCCGGTGACGATTTAATGCGCCGTTACATGCCGCTTGTTACATATCATGTAGGCAGAATTTCTGTCGGGCTGCCGAAATCAGTGCATAAAGACGATCTTATGAGCCTTGGTATGCTTGGTTTATATGATGCCCTTGAAAAATTTGACCCCAGCCGGGACTTAAAATTTGATACCTACGCCTCGTTTAGAATTCGCGGCGCAATCATAGACGGGCTTCGTAAAGAAGATTGGCTGCCCAGAACCTCACGCGAAAAAACAAAGAAGGTTGAAGCAGCAATTGAAAAGCTTGAACAGCGTTATCTTCGGAATGTATCGCCCGCAGAAATTGCAGAGGAACTCGGAATGACGGTACAGGATGTCGTGTCAACAATGAATGAAGGTTTTTTTGCAAATCTGCTGTCAATTGATGAAAAGCTCCATGATCAAGATGACGGTGAAAACATTCAGGTCATGATCAGAGATGACAAGAATATTCCGCCTGAAGAAAAGATTATGAAGGATGAACTGATTGCACAACTTGCTGAAAAAATTCACGAACTCTCTGAAAAAGAACAGCTTGTTGTCAGTTTGTTCTACAAAGAGGAGCTGACATTGACAGAAATCGGACAAGTATTAAATCTTTCTACGTCCCGCATATCACAGATCCATTCAAAGGCATTATTTAAATTAAAGAATCTGCTGGAAAAAGTGATTCAATAAAGAAATTCATGGTTAGCGAGTGAAAAACATGTCAACACTATTATGGCTTTTAAGCTTTACGCTCCATGGCGTTCTTCTGTACGCTGTCATTATCTTGTATACGAGGCTCGCGGCTGTGAAGGAAACAGAAAAACAGCAAAAGAAGATACTTGAAGAGACGGAAAACACACTGGCTGCATTTCTTCTTGAATTAAAAGAAGAAAATGAGAAACTGATAGAAAATATCGGTTCACCTTCAAGTCATACGGAAGAAGAAACCGAAAATTCAGACCTTCGGCACCCTGAAAAAGATTCAGAGCAGGATGCTGCTCGAGAAGAAGAGAATCCTCTTAAAGGTCTGATTACTGAGGTTGAGCGTCAGGAAGAGAGTGTAAACAGCATTGCCCAATCATTTGAAGACCGGGTCATAGAATTATATGAGCAGGGGTATTCGGCCAGTCAAATTGCTCAGAAACTGAAGAGCGGAAAGACAGAAATCGAGCTATTTTTAAAATTTCGCTCCAAAGGTGTAAAGGATTCTTGATTGTCGGATAAAGCTGTGTTATATTATGTCTTGGTGTTAAATACACACGCTTAACGATTTATGCAGAGGGTGCTGCAGGCGGCAGTTCTGCACAAAAATGACCTAAGCGGAGGAAAAAAACCATTATATTAGGAGGAAATAACATGTCAGTCATTTCTATGAAGCAATTGCTTGAAGCTGGTGTTCACTTCGGTCACCAAACACGCCGTTGGAACCCAAAAATGAAGCGTTATATTTTCACGGAGCGTAACGGAATTTACATCATTGACCTTCAAAAAACAGTCAAAAAAGTAGAGGAAGCTTACAACTTCACTAAAAATCTTGCTGCTGAAGGCGGAAAAATCCTTTTCGTCGGAACAAAAAAACAAGCTCAAGATTCTGTTAAAGAAGAAGCTCAACGCTCTGGCATGTACTATGTCAACCAACGCTGGTTGGGCGGTACATTAACAAACTTTGAAACAATCCAAAAACGTATTAAACGTCTTAAAGACATTGAAAAAATGCAAGAAAACGGTACGTTTGATGTACTTCCTAAAAAAGAAGTTGTTCAATTGAAAAAAGAATTAGAGCGTCTTGAAAAATTCCTGGGCGGAATTAAAGATATGAAGGATCTTCCTGATGCATTGTTCATCATCGATCCTCGTAAAGAGCGCATCGCTGTTGCGGAAGCTCGCAAATTAAACATCCCTATCATCGGTATCGTAGATACTAACTGTGATCCAGATGAAATCGATGTTGTCATCCCAGCGAACGATGACGCTATCCGTGCTGTTAAACTTCTAACTTCTAAAATGGCAGATGCAATCTTAGAAGCGAAGCAAGGCGAAGAAGAAGCAGAAGTTGCTGAAGAAACTGCACCAGAAACAGAAACAACAACTGCGTAACCTATTCAAAAGGTGATAAGAGGGACTGCCTTTTATCACCTTTTTTCAAGAAAAATGTGTAATATACATACTCTTGTTTTAACATATAAGGAGGAATACAAATGGCAATTACTGCACAGCAAGTAAAAGAACTGCGTGAAAAAACTGGCGCGGGCATGATGGATTGTAAAAAAGCGTTAACTGAAACTGACGGAGATATGGACAAAGCAATTGACCTTTTAAGAGAAAAAGGGATTGCGAAAGCAGCGAAAAAAGCTGACCGTATCGCGGCAGAAGGTTCTACTCTTATTAAAACTGACGGCAACAAAGGCGTTATCTTAGAAGTAAACTCTGAAACTGACTTCGTTGCGAAAAACGAAGGCTTCAAAGAGCTACTTAACACTTTAGCTGACCACCTTCTTGCAAATGCTCCAGCAGATGTTGAAGAAGCAATGGCTCAAAAAATGGAAAATGGCTCTACTGTTGAAGAATACATCACAAGTGCAGTTGCTAAAATTGGTGAGAAAATCACTCTTCGCCGCTTTACAGTTCTTACAAAAGACGACAGCTCTGCATTCGGTGCTTACCTACACATGGGCGGCCGCATCGGCGTATTAACTGTTCTAAACGGTACAACTGACGAAGAAACTGCGAAAGATATCGCAATGCACGTTGCTGCGGTTAACCCTCGTTACATTTCTCGTGATCAAGTATCTGAAGAAGAAAGAAATCATGAGCGTCAAATTTTAACTCAGCAAGCCCTTCAAGAAGGTAAACCTGAAAACATCGTAGCGAAAATGGTTGAAGGCCGTCTGAACAAATTCTTCGAAGAAATTTGTCTTTTAGACCAAGCGTTCGTTAAAAACCCAGATGAAAAAGTGAAACAAGTGGTTGCAGCGAAAAACGCAACTGTTCAAACTTATGTACGCTATGAAGTTGGAGAAGGCATCGAAAAACGTCAAGAAAACTTTGCTGAAGAAGTAATGAACCAAGTGAAAAAATAATGGCGAAAAGATTTCGCGGCCAAGTCGCGTCTTTTCAGGCAGTATAGGGGACACACTTTGTGTTCCCTATTTTTAAAACTATATTTACAAACCTTTTTTTCTCTTGCATAATAGAAAACGGCAATGTTTACACTTGGAGGTTATCATGGAAAAACCAAAATACAAACGTATCGTATTAAAGCTTAGCGGGGAAGCATTGGCAGGAGAACAGGGAAACGGAATTAACCCAACTGTCATTCAATCCATTGCAAAGCAAGTGAAAGAAATCGCTGAGCTTGAAGTCGAAGTGGCTGTTGTAGTAGGCGGCGGCAACTTATGGCGCGGAAAAACAGGAAGTGACCTGGGCATGGACCGTGCAACTGCTGACTATATGGGAATGCTGGCAACAGTTATGAATTCGCTTGCTCTCCAAGACAGCTTGGAAACACTCGGAATCCAGTCCAGAGTGCAAACATCCATTGAAATGAGACAAGTTGCTGAACCGTACATAAGAAGAAAAGCGATACGCCACTTAGAGAAAAAACGTGTCGTTATTTTCGCTGCGGGCACAGGAAACCCATATTTCTCAACTGATACGACAGCTGCACTGCGGGCTGCTGAAATTGAAGCAGACGTTATTTTAATGGCTAAAAATAATGTTGACGGTGTGTATAACGCTGATCCTAGAAAAGATGAATCAGCTGTTAAGTATGAATCACTTTCTTATCTTGACGTTCTTAAAGACGGCCTGGAAGTCATGGATTCAACAGCATCATCTTTATGCATGGATAATGACATTCCGCTTATCGTCTTTTCTATTATGGAAGAAGGAAACATCAAACGTGCCGTTATCGGTGAATCAATCGGAACGATCGTGAGGGGGAAATAACGTGTCAAAAGAAGTATTAACTCAAACAAAAGAAAAAATGGAAAAAGCAATTGCTGCTTATCAACGTGAATTGGCTACTGTACGCGCAGGCCGTGCAAATCCATCTCTATTAGATAAAGTAACGGTTGAATATTACGGAGCACAGACACCTTTAAATCAGCTCTCTTCTATTAACGTGCCTGAAGCTCGTATGCTCGTTGTAACGCCGTACGACAAATCAGCAATCGGCGATATCGAAAAAGCAATTTTAAAAGCTGATCTAGGTATTACGCCAACAAGTGACGGCAATATGATTCGAATTGCGATACCGGCGTTAACAGAAGAAAGACGGAAAGAATTAGTGAAAGTTGTAAAAAAATATGCTGAAGACGCGAAAGTAGCTGTCCGTAACGTTCGCCGTGATGCTAACGATGATCTCAAAAAACTTGAGAAAAACGGAGACATTACCGAGGATGAACTGCGTGCTTCAACTGAAGATGTTCAAAAACTGACAGATGAATATGTGTCAAAAATTGACAGTGTCACAAAAGACAAAGAAAAAGAAATCATGGAAGTTTAATGAAAAACTATGTACAATAGATAATAGTGAAAAGACCCTCTCATGTTTACAGGGGGTTTTTTTGTTAATACTGTTGATTACATTGATTATCAGCAGGGAATGCAACCTTTTTGGGTGACGGAGGAATCTCATGCTCAACATACTCAAAAATTGGAAGAACCAGCAAACTGCGGCTTCCAACTTAGAACGTTATACAAAAGAAGACATACTTAAGGGAGAAATTCCCGAACACATCGCCATTATCATGGATGGAAATGGCCGTTGGGCTAAAAAACGCTCTCTTCCCCGAATTGCAGGCCACCATGAAGGGATGAAGGTGGTAAAAAGGACAACGAAGCTTGCAAACGAATTAGGTGTAAAAGTACTGACATTGTATGCATTCTCAACAGAAAACTGGAAGAGACCGAAAATGGAAGTCGATTTTTTGATGAAACTTCCGGAAGAATTTTTGAATACGTATCTTCCAGAACTTGTTGAGGAAAATGTACAGGTTCGGATCATTGGAGATAAAACGGCTTTACCGGCACACACATTACGTGCGATTGAAAAGGCGGTACAGGATACGGCACAAAACGACGGAATGATTCTTAATTTTGCTCTTAATTATGGAGGCCGTACTGAGATTGTCACTGCTGCAAAAACACTCGCGGAAAAAGTGAAGGATGGCTCCTTGAATATTGAAGACATCGATGAATCTCTTTTTTCTAATTATTTAATGACTGAATCTTTGCAGGATCCTGAACTTTTAATTCGAACGAGCGGCGAGATTAGACTAAGCAATTTTATGCTATGGCAGGTTGCCTACAGTGAATTTGTCTTTACTGACGTCTTGTGGCCTGACTTTAAAGAAGATCACTTCTTACAGGCGTTAGGAGAATATCAGCAAAGAGGCCGGAGGTTTGGCGGAATTTAGAGGATGGTGCACATGAAACAAAGAATTTTGACAGGTGTTCTGGCAGCAATTGTATTTTTATTTTTGGTTATTGTCGGGAAATTGCCGTTCACCATATTAATTTATGTTATGGGCAGTGTGGCGCTTTTTGAACTTTTACGAATGAAAAAGCTGAAGCTGGTTTCACTGCCGGGTTTGATCGGCCTTTTATTATTGTGGATGTTCTTATTGCCAAGCCAGTATTCGTTTTTTGAAGCGGACGGTATTTCAAAAATGGAAATCGCTTTGTTTGCGGTACTGCTTTTGCTGACTTACACAGTGTTGGTGAAAAACACCTTTACTTTTGATGAAGTCGGTTTTATTATGCTTGCAGCAATTTACATCGGAATGTGTTTTCATTATTTTATAGAAATCAGAAATCTTGACCAATACGGGTTAACATACATTTTTTACGCGTGTGTCGTGATTTGGTCCACTGATTCCGGTGCATATTTTGTCGGGAAAGCACTTGGTAAGCGAAAACTGTGGCCTGAAATCAGTCCGAATAAAACAGTGGAAGGATTTGTAGGTGGAATTGTTATCGCGCTTGTATTGGCGACGATTTTTCAGGTTGTTGCACACCTTCCGGTCCCGTATATCTATCTGTTATTGATCACGCTGTTTTTGTCTGTCTTCGGACAACTTGGAGATTTAGTGGAATCCGCCTTAAAAAGACATTATGATGTAAAGGATTCTGGAACAATTCTTCCCGGGCATGGCGGTATCTTAGACCGTTTTGACAGTTTCTTGTTTGTTATGCCTTTCTTGTACTTTCTGCTTGCCATTTTTTCATAAAAACGTCTAATATGAATATGAGACTGATTATGCAGCAAAAAGAATAGGAGTAGTGGCAACTTTGAAGAATATTTGTCTTTTAGGAGCAACAGGATCAATCGGCGAACAGACACTTGACGTACTTCGTACACATCAAGATCAATTTCAGCTGGTATCTATGTCGTTTGGCAGAAATATTGATAAGGCCGTCCCAATGATAGAGGCCTTTCAGCCGAAGTTTGTCTCTGTCGGTGATCTAGATACATATCGTAAATTAAAACAAATGTCTTTTTCTTTTGAATGCCAAATTGGGCTGGGGGAAGAGGGACTGATAGAAGCAGCAGTAATGGAGGAGGTTGACATCGTTGTCAACGCCTTGCTCGGAAGTGTTGGTCTTATCCCTACGTTAAAGGCAATTGAACAGAAAAAAACAATTGCGCTTGCAAATAAGGAAACTCTTGTCACTGCAGGGCATATAGTAAAAGAACACGCTAAGAAATTCGATGTTCCGCTGCTGCCTGTTGACAGTGAGCATTCAGCCATTTTTCAAGCGCTGCAAGGCGAACAGGCTAAAAACATCGAACGCCTCATCATTACGGCATCCGGCGGAAGTTTTCGGGACAAGACGCGGGAGGAGCTCGAATCAGTAACAGTTGAGGACGCATTAAAACATCCAAATTGGTCAATGGGTGCAAAAATTACGATTGATTCGGCTACAATGATGAATAAGGGGTTAGAGGTGATCGAGGCACATTGGCTTTTCGATATACCATATGATCAAATTGATGTGGTCTTACATAAGGAGAGCATCATCCATTCAATGGTTGAGTTCCATGACAAAAGTGTGATCGCACAGCTCGGAACTCCGGATATGAGGGTTCCAATTCAATATGCGCTCACTTACCCTGACCGGTTGCCATTACCAGATGCGAAAAGGCTTGAATTATGGGAAATCGGCAGCCTCCATTTTGAGAAAGCTGATTTTGACAGGTTCCGCTGCTTACAATTTGCTTTTGAATCAGGTAAAATAGGAGGAACAATGCCGACAGTGCTTAATGCGGCAAATGAAGTAGCTGTCGCTGCCTTTTTAGCCGGCAAGATACCGTTTTTGGCTATTGAAGACTGTATCGAAAAGGCACTATCCCGCCATCAGCTAGTTAAAAAACCGAGTCTGGCGGACATTCAAGAAGTGGACAAAGATACCCGGGGATACGTCAATTCAATACTCACATAAGGTGGTATGTTCGTGAATACAGTTATAGCGTTTATCATTATTTTCGGAACGCTCGTTTTCTTCCATGAACTGGGCCATTTATTGCTAGCCCAAAGAGCGGGAATTCTCTGCCGTGAATTTGCGATCGGCTTCGGTCCAAAGATTTTTTCTTTCAAAAAAAATGAAACAGTTTATACGATCAGGCTCCTTCCAGTCGGCGGATTTGTCCGTATGGCTGGCGAAGATCCGGAAATGATTGAGGTGAAACCCGGTTACACGGTTGGGCTTCTGTTTAATAAAGAAGATCAAGTTGAGAAAGTCATCATCAATCAAAAGGAAAAATACCCGGATGCTTTAGTCATCGAAGTAGAAACAGCGGATTTAGAGCATGACATGAAGATCACAGGCTATGAACAGGGGAAAGAGGATGAGCTTTCCAGCTTTACTGTCAGCCAAACATCCTTTTTCATTGTAGACGGAGAAGAAGTGCAGATTGCGCCGTATAATCGCCAATTTGGTTCCAAACCTGTGTGGCAGCGGATTAAAGCGATTGCTGCAGGGCCGATTATGAACTTTATTTTAGCTTACGTCATTTTAGTGATGCTTGGGCTGATTCAAGGCGTGCCGTCAAATGATCCTGTGCTCGGGCAGCTGACAGACAATGGCCGGGCGGCCGAAGCGGGGCTAAAAGAAGGGGATTATATCCAAAGCATTAACGGAGAGAAAATGAGGTCATGGACTGACATTGTCTCCGCTGTAAAAGAAAATCCGGAAAAAGAAATGGATGTTTCTGTAAAAAGAAATGACAAAACGCTTCATATTGCAGTGACTCCGGAAGCTGTGAAGGATGAGAACAAAAAAACAATCGGACGTTTCGGTTCCTATGCGCCGACTGAAAAAGGTGTTCTATCAGCAGTTGCTTACGGCGCGACATCAACAGTTGATGTCACCAAAGCCATTTTAACCAACTTAAGCAAATTAGTAACAGGCCAATTTAAACTTGATATGCTGTCAGGTCCGGTCGGCATATATGACATGACAGACCAAGTGGCGAAAACAGGGTTAGTGAACTTATTCCAGTTTGCTGCGTTTTTAAGCATTAACCTTGGGATTGTCAACTTGCTTCCAATTCCGGCACTTGACGGAGGAAGACTGTTATTCCTATTTATTGAAGCAATTCGGGGCAAGCCGATTAACAGGGAAAAAGAAGCATTTGTTGTGTTTATCGGGGTAGCTTTCTTAATGCTTCTTATGCTGGTCGTCACATGGAATGATATCCAGCGGCTGTTCTTGTAAACGAAAAGTAAATCAATCAGAGGTGCGAAGAAATGAGACAAAGCTTGACGCTTATTCCTACGCTCCGTGAAGTTCCAGCTGATGCCGAAGCAAAAAGTCATCAGCTTCTTCTGAGAGCAGGATTTATCAGACAGAATACGAGCGGGGTATACAGCTATATGCCTCTTGCGTATAAGGTGATTCAAAACATTCAGCAGATTGTTCGTGAAGAAATGGAGAAAATTGATGCCGTTGAAATGCTTATGCCCGCATTGCAGCAGGCTGAGACATGGCAGGAATCAGGCAGATGGTATACGTATGGTCCTGAACTGATGAGACTAAAAGACCGTCATGGCCGTGAGTTTGCTTTAGGGGCTACGCATGAAGAAGTTATCACTTCACTTGTTCGCGATGAGGTTAAATCTTATAAGCGTCTCCCTCTGACTCTGTATCAAATTCAGTCTAAGTTCAGAGATGAAAAACGTCCTCGCTTCGGTTTGTTAAGAGGCCGCGAATTTATTATGAAGGATGCGTATTCTTTCCATGCATCTGAAGAGAGTCTGGATGAAACGTATCAAAAAATGTACGAGGCCTATTCTAATATTTTTGCCCGCTGCGGCATTAATGTAAGACCTGTCATTGCCGATTCAGGTGCAATGGGAGGAAAGGATACGCACGAGTTTATGGCACTTTCTGCAATCGGTGAGGATACAATTGCATATTCAGATGAATCACACTATGCGGCTAATATCGAAATGGCTGAAGTTCTTTACCAAGAAGTACCTTCTGATGAAGAGCCTAAAGCTTTAGAGAAAGTCCAAACGCCTAACGTGAAAACAATTGAAGAACTGACTGCGTTTTTACAGGTTTCCGCTGAAACCTGTATTAAATCGGTCTTGTTTAAAGCAGATGACCGTTTTGTCTTAGTGCTTGTAAGAGGCGACCATGAAGTCAACGATATTAAAGTGAAAAACCTGCTTCAAGCAGAAGTTGTGGAGCTTGCCACATCTGAAGAGGTCATTCAGCAGCTCGGAACAGAGCCAGGCTTTGTCGGTCCTGTCGGTGTCAATCAAGATGTTGAAGTATATGCCGATCAGGCTGTGAAAGCAATGGTCAATGCTGTTGCCGGTGCGAATGAAGGAGATCATCATTATAAAAATGTCAACGTGAACCGTGATGCGCAAATTAAAGAATTCGCTGATCTTCGTTTCATTAAAGAAGGTGATCCTTCACCAGATGGTAAGGGCACGATCCGTTTTGCGGAAGGAATTGAGGTTGGACAAGTCTTTAAACTCGGAACACGCTATTCTGAAGCGATGAATGCGACATACTTAGACGAAAACGGACGCGCACAGCCAATGCTGATGGGCTGTTACGGAGTAGGTGTGTCAAGAACGCTTTCAGCTATTGCTGAACAGCATCACGACGAAAAAGGATTAATATGGCCAAAAAGCGTTGCGCCGTACGATCTTCATATTCTTGCTTTGAATATGAAAAACGATTCGCAAAGAGAGCTTGCTGAAAAGCTGTATGCTAATTTAAAAGCAGAAGGCTATGAAGTGCTCTATGACGATCGTGCTGAACGCGCCGGCGTAAAATTTGCTGATTCAGATCTAATTGGCCTTCCAATCCGCATCACTGTCGGAAAACGTGCGGACGAAGGAATTGTCGAAGTGAAAATCCGTCAAACAGGTGAGTCAACTGAGGTTTCAGTAGACGAATTATCTGCTTTTATCTGCAAGCAGTAATCACCATAACGATTTATCAAAAAACATGTTAAAATAGAAATAATAGAAGGTACCTCATTGCCTGAGGTACCTTCACTTATGATGTTTTTAGGGAGGGATACTGTCTTAATGGAACAGTTATCAGTAAACAGAAGGCAGTTTCAAATTCTTCTGCAGCAGATTAATATGACAGATGATACCTTCATGACATACTTGGAAGATGGCGAGATTAAAAAGCTGACAATACACAAAGCTTCTAAGTCTTGGCATTTTCATTTTCAATTTAAATCTTTGCTGCCTTTTCAAATATATGACACATTAACAACGAGGCTGACGCAATCGTTTGCCCACATAGCAAAAGTGACATCTTCAATTGAAGTGCAGGATGCCGAGGTTAGTGAAAGTATCGTTCAAGACTACTGGTCACGATGCATTGAAGAATTGCAAGGCATTTCGCCGCCGATTATCAGTCTCTTAAACCAGCAAAAACCGAAGCTGAAGGGAAATAAACTAATTGTCAAAACAAAAACGGATACAGAAGCAGCTGCTCTTAAGAACAAATACAGTTCCATGATACAAGCCGGCTACCGTCAATTTGGGTTCCCAGACCTTCAGCTTGACGCTGAAATATTTGTATCCGAGCAAGAAGTTCAAAAGTTTCGGGAGCAAAAGCTTGCAGAAGACCAAGAGCGGGCCATGCAGGCGCTGATTGAAATGGAGAAGAAAGATAAAGAAAGTGATGAAGATCAAGTGCCATCTGGGCCTCTTGTCATCGGTTACCAAATTAAAGATAACGAAGAAATCAGGACGCTTGACAGCATCATGGACGAAGAACGGAGAATTACAGTCCAAGGTTACGTGTTTGACGTGGAGACCCGCGAGCTGAAAAGCGGGCGTACGCTGTGTATCTTCAAAATTACAGACTACACAAATAGTATTTTAATCAAAATGTTTGCACGTGAAAAAGAAGATGCGGCACTAATGAAGTCTCTGAAAAAAGGAATGTGGGTAAAAGCACGCGGAAGCATTCAAAATGACACTTTCGTCAGAGATCTCGTCATGATCGCAAATGATGTAAACGAAATAAAAGCAAAAACCCGGGAAGATTCGGCTCCTGAAGGAGAAAAAAGAGTGGAATTGCATTTGCATTCTCCGATGAGCCAAATGGATGCTGTTACAGGTATTGGAAAGCTTGTCGAACAGGCGAAAAAATGGGGGCATGAGGCCATCGCTTTGACGGACCATGCTGTCGTTCAATCCTTCCCTGATGCGTATGCTGCCGCCAAAAAGCATGGAATTAAAATGATTTACGGAATGGAAGCGAATCTCGTTGATGATGGCGTGCCAATTGCTTATAACGCTGCACACCGTCTGCTTGAGGAAGAAACATATGTTGTTTTTGACGTCGAGACGACGGGACTGTCTGCTGTATACGATACTATTATTGAGCTGGCTGCAGTAAAAGTAAAAGGCGGAGAAATTATTGATAAATTTGAGGCGTTTGCGAACCCGCACCGTCCGCTTTCAGCCACGATCATAGAGCTGACTGGCATCACCGATGATATGCTTCGCGACGCTCCTGATGTCGTAGATGTGATAAGAGATTTCAGAGAATGGATTGGCGATGATATCCTTGTCGCTCATAATGCGAGCTTTGATATGGGATTCTTAAACGTAGCTTATAAAAAGCTTCTTGAAGTTGAAAAAGCTAAAAATCCAGTCATTGATACGCTTGAGCTTGGCCGTTTTCTCTATCCGGAATTTAAGAACCACCGTTTGAACACACTTTGTAAAAAGTTTGATATCGAACTGACACAGCATCACCGAGCGATCTATGATACTGAGGCGACTGCTTACTTACTTCTGAAAATGCTGAAGGACGCAGCTGAAAAAGGCATTCAATACCATGATGAGCTGAATGAAAATATGGGTCAGTCCAATGCTTATCAAAGATCTAGACCGTATCATGCAACATTACTCGCTGTGAACAGCACGGGGCTTAAAAATTTATTTAAGCTTGTGTCACTTTCGCATATTCATTATTTTTACAGAGTGCCACGTATCCCGAGGTCTCAGCTTGAGAAATACAGGGAAGGGCTTCTGATCGGTTCAGCCTGTGACAGGGGAGAGGTTTTTGAAGGGATGATGCAAAAATCGCCTGAAGAGGTTGAAGATGTGGCGTCATTCTATGATTATCTTGAGGTTCAGCCGCCTGAAGTGTACCGTCACTTGCTGGAGCTTGAACTGGTCCGCGATGAAAAATCGCTGAAAGAAATTATTACGAATATCACGAAATTGGGTGAAAAGCTTAATAAACCGGTTGTTGCTACAGGAAATGTACATTACTTGAATGATGAGGATAAAATTTACAGGAAGATTTTAATATCTTCTCAAGGCGGCGCCAATCCGTTGAACAGACATGAACTCCCGAAAGTGCATTTCAGAACGACAGACGAAATGCTTGAAGCATTTTCTTTTTTAGGCGAAGAAAAAGCGAAGGAAATCGTTGTTACCAATACCCAAAAGGTTGCTTCTTTAATCGATGATATCAAGCCGATTAAAGATGATTTGTATACACCGAAAATTGAAGGCGCCGATGAAGAAATCAGAGAAATGAGCTATCAGCGTGCAAGAAGCATTTACGGCGAACAGCTGCCTGAAATTGTCGAAGCGCGGATTGAAAAAGAATTAAAGAGTATCATTGGACACGGCTTCGCTGTTATTTACTTGATCTCTCACAAACTTGTAAAACGTTCACTAGATGACGGGTATCTCGTAGGTTCCCGTGGTTCCGTAGGATCTTCATTAGTTGCGACGCTTACTGAGATTACTGAGGTTAACCCGCTGCCGCCGCACTATGTCTGCTCTGAGTGCCAGCATTCTGAGTTCTTTAATGACGGTTCTGTCGGTTCCGGTTTTGACTTGCCCGACAAGCTATGTCCTCATTGCGGAACACCTTTGAAAAAAGACGGCCATGATATTCCGTTTGAAACGTTCTTAGGATTTAAAGGGGACAAAGTACCTGATATCGATTTGAACTTCTCAGGGGAATATCAGCCCCAAGCACACAATTACACAAAAGTATTGTTCGGAGAAGACAATGTATATCGAGCGGGAACAATAGGCACAGTTGCAGAAAAAACAGCCTACGGTTATGTAAAAGGCTACGCCGGAGACCATAACCTCCATATGCGCGGGGCCGAAGTAGATCGGCTCGTACAGGGATGTACAGGTGTAAAACGTACAACTGGACAGCACCCTGGGGGTATTATCGTAGTTCCGGATTATATGGATATTTATGATTTTTCACCGATTCAGTTCCCGGCAGATGCCACGGGTTCAGAGTGGAAAACGACTCATTTTGATTTCCACTCCATCCATGATAACCTGTTAAAACTGGATATTCTCGGACACGATGACCCGACCGTCATTCGGATGCTTCAAGACTTAAGCGGAATTGATCCGAAAACAATTCCAACCGATGATCCTGAAGTGATGAAGATTTTCCAGGGACCCGAATCACTCGGTGTTACAGAAGAACAGATCGGCTGTAAAACAGGAACTCTTGGAATCCCTGAATTCGGAACAAGATTTGTCCGGCAGATGCTTGAAGACACAAAGCCGACAACTTTTTCCGAGCTCGTTCAGATTTCAGGCTTGTCTCATGGAACTGATGTATGGCTCGGCAATGCGCAAGAGCTCATCCACAATAATATTTGTGAGCTGAGTGAGGTTATCGGGTGCCGTGACGACATAATGGTTTATTTAATCTATCAAGGTCTTGAGCCGTCCCTTGCCTTTAAAATCATGGAATTTGTGCGTAAAGGAAAAGGATTAACGCCTGAATGGGAAGAAGAAATGAAAAATAACAATGTCCCAGACTGGTATATTGATTCTTGTAAAAAGATTAAATACATGTTCCCGAAAGCCCACGCCGCGGCTTATGTATTAATGGCAGTCCGCATTGCTTACTTTAAAGTACATCATGCGCTTCTGTATTATGCGGCTTATTTTACCGTCCGTGCAGACGACTTTGATATCGATACAATGATCAAGGGCTCTACGGCAATCAAGGCGGTAATGGAGGATATTAATTCTAAAGGGCTTGATGCTTCACCGAAGGAAAAAAACCTTCTGACTGTTTTAGAATTAGCGCTTGAAATGTGTGAGAGAGGCTATTCATTCCAAAAAGTCGATTTATATCGCTCCAGCGCTACAGAGTTCATTATTGACGGCAACAGTCTTATCCCGCCGTTTAACTCCATTCCTGGATTAGGGACGAACGCCGCTCTAAACATTGTAAAGGCTCGTGAAGAAGGCGAATTCCTCTCAAAAGAAGATTTGCAAAAGAGAGGGAAAGTGTCAAAAACGATTCTAGAGTATTTAGATCGTCACGGCTGCCTCGAATCACTGCCTGATCAAAACCAATTGTCATTGTTCTAACATAGAAGCAGAATTTCTCTCGGAATTCTGCTTCTATGCATATATATCCACAAAAAGTGCCATCGTAATATTAGAGTTTCTGTCATTTGCTTAGGTATGAAGGTAAGCGTATATTCATTTGCAATAAAAATATGGTTATGGTATAGTTTTATTGGAAATGCTAACGATTACCGAGGCAAAGAGTGGGGAAACCCGCTCTTTTGTATTGAACAAGAGAATTTTGTCTCGACATGTTCATCGTTTACTTTTTAGCCCCTGCTCTCCTGAAGCAGGGTTTTTATGCAGAGTGACGAGACGAATATGATATCGACAGCACAAGGAGGAAGAACATGAGCAAAAAAGTGACTGACACCGTTCAAGAAATGGCTCAGCCAATCGTAGACAGCCTTCAGCTGGAACTCGTTGACATTGAATTTGTCAAAGAGGGTCAAAGCTGGTTCCTTCGCGTGTTTATTGATTCCGATGACGGTGTGGATATTGAGGAATGTGCCAAAGTAAGCGAAGCTTTAAGCGAAAAGCTTGATGAGGCAGATCCAATCAGCCAAAATTACTTTCTTGAAGTCTCATCTCCGGGAGCTGAGCGTCCGCTAAAGAAAAAAGCCGATTTCGAAAAATCACTTGGAAAAAATGTGTATATTAAGACTTATGAGCCTATTGAGGGCGTAAAAGTGTTTGAAGGTGAACTGGCTGAATTTGATGGACAAACAGTGACAGTTGAGATCACGATCAAAACAAGAAAGAAACGGATTAATATTCCGTATGAAAAGATAGCTAATGCAAGATTAGCTGTTACATTCTAATGAATACAAATGTTTTAAGGGGGGAGACCGTTAAATGAGCAGTGAATTATTAGATGCTCTCACGATTCTTGAAAAAGAAAAAGGCATCAGCAAAGAAATTATCATTGAAGCAATCGAAGCTGCGTTAATTTCTGCTTATAAGCGGAATTTTAATCAAGCGCAAAATGTACGGGTGGATTTAAACCGTGAAACAGGCTCCATCCGTGTATTTGCAAGAAAAGATGTCGTTGACGAAGTATACGACCAAAGGCTGGAGATCTCTATTGAAGAGGCGCAGGGCATCCATCCGGAATATATGGTCGGCGATGTCGTTGAAATCGAAGTAACGCCTAAGGATTTCGGGCGCATAGCTGCTCAAACAGCGAAGCAGGTCGTCACACAACGTGTGCGCGAAGCTGAGCGCGGTGTAATATATTCTGAATTTATCGACCGTGAAGAAGACATCATGACAGGTATCGTTCAGCGCCTGGACAATAAGTTTATCTACGTGTCTTTAGGCAAAATTGAAGCCTTGCTGCCGGTTAATGAGCAGATGCCGAATGAAAGCTACAAGCCTCATGATCGCATTAAGGTATACATCACAAAAGTAGAAAAAACGACGAAGGGCCCGCAGATTTATGTGTCAAGAACACATCCAGGCCTGTTAAAGCGTTTGTTTGAAATTGAAGTGCCTGAAATTTATGATGGAACTGTCGAGCTGAAATCTGTTGCCAGAGAAGCTGGCGACCGTTCAAAAATTTCTGTTCGAACAGACGATCCTGACGTGGACCCTGTCGGCTCATGCGTAGGCCCTAAAGGCCAGCGTGTTCAGGCGATCGTCAATGAATTAAAAGGCGAAAAAATTGACATTGTCAACTGGTCCAGTGATCCTGTAGAATTTGTCGCGAATGCGCTCAGCCCTTCGAAAGTGCTGGATGTCATTGTTAATGAAGAAGAAAAAGCGACAACTGTGATTGTTCCTGATTACCAACTGTCCCTGGCGATTGGTAAAAGAGGACAAAACGCACGCTTAGCTGCTAAACTGACAGGCTGGAAGATTGATATTAAGAGCGAAACGGACGCAAGGGAACTTGGAATCTATCCGAGAGAACTTGAAGAAGACGATGAGCCGCTCTTTACGGAGCCTGAAACTGCTGAATCGGATGAATAAGAGGTGACCTTAGGTGAATAAACACAAAAAGATCCCGCTACGCAAATGTGTAGTGACTGGTGAAATGAAGCCTAAAAAGGAACTGATCCGAGTTGTACGTTCGAAAGAAGGCGAAGTCTCAGTAGACCCGACCGGAAAAAAGAACGGGCGGGGTGCGTATTTAACGCTGGATAAAGAGTGCATCTTAACAGCAAAAAAGAAAAACACTTTGCAAAATCAATTTCAATCACAAATCGATGACCAGATTTTCGATGAATTGCTGGAACTGGCGGAAAAGGTGAAAAAATAAAATGTCTGGAATGGAATGGTTTCCCTTGCTGGGTCTGGCCAATCGAGCTCGTAAGGTCGTGTCAGGCGAAGACTTGGTAATAAAAGAAATCAGGAATGCGCGTGCAAAGCTTGTCCTGCTTACAGAGGATGCATCATCTAACACAGCGAAAAAAGTAACCGACAAGTGCAATTATTATAAAGTCCCTTATAAAAAAGTCGAGAGTCGCGCGGTTCTTGGACGCTCTATCGGTAAAGAAGCCCGTGTCGTTGTCGCCGTCACTGACCAAGGTTTTGCGAATAAGCTGATCAGCTTGCTCGATTAATATTTTTGGGGGTGAACGAATGGCTAAAATGAGAGTATACGAATATGCAAAAGCGTTAAATGTTTCAAGTAAGGAAATTTTGACCGCACTGAAAAACATGGATTTAGAAGTGAATAATCATATGGCCATGCTTGAGGAAAAGGCCATTAAACAGCTTGATGCCAAATATAAAAAAGGCGGCGCAGCCGCTAAATCTCAAAAGCCAGCAGAAACGAACAAAAACAAACAGCCGCAAGGGATCAATCAGCAATCAGCTGGAAATCAACCAAATAAAATTCGAGACGGAAAGAAGAATGACGTGCAGAATAATCAATTTAACAAAAACAAGAAGAATAACAACAACAAAAAAAATAAACGCAACCATAACAATAAAAACCAACATCAGCAAAAGCCTGTAAAGCCGAAAAAAGAGCTTCCTGAGAAAATTACATTCTCTGGCACATTAACAGTCGGCGCACTGGCTGAAGAGCTTGGTAAAGAGCCTTCAGAAATCATTAAAAAGCTGATGCTCCTTGGCGTAATGGCAACCATTAACCAAGAGCTTGATAAAGACACAATTGAACTCATTGCATCAGAATATGGTGTTGAAACAGAAGAAGTTATTGTGCTTGAACAAACAGAGCTGGAAAAATACGAAGAGCCTGATAATGAAGAGGATCTTGAAATTCGTCCTCCGGTCGTTACGATCATGGGTCACGTTGACCACGGGAAAACGACGCTTCTTGACAGCATCCGTAAAACGAAGGTTGTTGAGGGAGAAGCAGGCGGGATCACTCAGCATATTGGTGCTTATCAAATTGAAGAGAACGGCAAGAAAATTACGTTCTTGGATACTCCGGGCCACGCCGCATTTACAACGATGCGTGCACGCGGTGCGGAAGTAACTGATATTACAATTCTCGTTGTTGCTGCTGATGACGGTGTAATGCCGCAAACAGTAGAAGCGATTAACCATGCAAAAGCTGCTGAGGTTCCAATTATCGTTGCTGTGAATAAAGTCGATAAAGAATCTGCAAATCCTGACCGTGTGATGCAAGAACTGACGGAATACGGACTTGTCCCTGAAGCTTGGGGTGGGGAAACAATTTTTGTTCCGCTTTCCGCTTTAACTGGAAAAGGCATTGATGAACTCGTTGAAATGATTTTGCTTGTCAGTGAAGTAGAAGAATTGAAAGCGAATCCGAATCGCCAGGCAAAAGGAACGGTTATTGAAGCAGAACTCGATAAAGGCAGAGGGTCAGTTGCGACATTGCTCGTACAGACTGGAACACTGCATGTCGGTGATCCGATCGTAGTCGGCAACACATTTGGCCGTGTCCGTGCAATGGTTAACGACATTGGACGCCGTGTGAAAACTGCCGGTCCGTCAACTCCGGTTGAAATTACCGGTTTGAATGATGTCCCTCAAGCGGGAGACCAATTCCTTGTCTTTAAAGATGAAAAAACAGCTCGTTCTGTTGGGGAAGCCCGTGCTTCGAAACAGCTTGAAGAGCAGCGCAGCGATAAAGCGAAGCTGAGTCTTGATGACTTATTCGAGCAAATTAAACAGGGTGATGTAAAAGACATCAACATCATCGTTAAAGCTGACGTTCAAGGATCTGCTGAAGCTTTAACAGCCGCACTTCAAAAAATTGAAGTAGAGGGCGTTAAAGTAAAAATCATCCATACAGGCGTTGGTGCAATTACCGAATCTGACATTATCTTGGCATCTGCTTCCAATGCAATTGTTATCGGGTTTAATGTGAGACCGGACGGAAATGCTAAGAGTACGGCTGAAGCCGAGAATGTAGATATTCGCCTTCACCGTATCATATACAAAGTAATCGACGAGATTGAAGCTGCCATGAAAGGTATGCTTGATCCTGAATATGAAGAAAAAGTAATTGGTCAAGTAGAAGTACGCCAAACATTCAAAGTATCTAAAATCGGTACAATTGCCGGCGGATATGTTACTGAAGGAACCATTACGCGCGACAGCGGCCTCCGTTTAATTCGTGACGGCGTCGTCATCTTCGAAGGCGAAGTAGACGTTCTGAAACGTTTTAAAGACGATGTGAAAGAAGTTTCACAAGGCTATGAATGTGGTATTACAATTAAGAAATACAATGACATTCGCGAAGGTGACATTCTTGAAGCGTTTGTCATGCAAGAAATTAAAAGAACGTGATCGGATTTGCGGAGTGTGAATGCATCATTTATGATGCAGGATCGCTAAAAGAGAAGCGTGCCGTTCTGAAGCGGATTCTAACCAGAGTTCAAAACAAGTTCAATGTTTCGATTTCGGAGATTGGCTATCAGGACACATGGCAAAGGACCAGCTTCGGAATCGCCGCTGTTTCTTCCTCTCGCGTTCAAACAGAAAAAGAGCTGCAGCGCGTCCTAGCGTTTATCGATTCTTTTCCTGAAATTGAACGGACGATCACTAGGACAGAATGGTTTTAACTTAGAGGTGATTGAATTGAGTATGAGAGCAAACCGTGTCGGCGAGCAAATGAAAAAAGAACTCGGTGATATTATCAGCCGCAAGCTGAAAGATCCGAGAATTGGTTTTCTGACAGTAACGGATGTACGTGTATCAGGTGATTTGCAAATTGCAAAGGTGTATATCTCGGTTCTCGGTGACGAGAAAAAACGGGAGGAAGCGCTGAAAGGGCTGGAAAAAGCAAAAGGATTTATCCGATCCGAAATTGGCAGCCGCATCAGACTTCGAAAAACACCTGAAATTGAATTTGAATTCGATGAATCAATCGATTACGGAAATCGCATCGAAACTCTGATTCACGAAATACATTCAGAGAAACCATCTGAATAAAAAGGGAGAGGATAGGCGTATATCGTCTGTCCTCTTTTCTGCGTTTAAAGAGAAAAGCTCAAAAGAAGGAGTGAAAGACAAATGGTTAACGGAGTTCTCCTTTTACATAAACCAGTCGGCATGACATCGCATGACTGTGTCATGAAGATCCGCAAACTGTTAAAAACAAAAAAAGTAGGACATACGGGGACGCTCGATCCAGAAGTATCAGGCGTGCTTCCGATTTGTGTGGGAAGAGCGACAAAAATTGTCGAATACTTAACTGAAAAGTCTAAAACGTATGATGCGGAAATAACGCTTGGCTTTTCAACGACAACTGAGGATCAAACCGGCGAAACGGTTGAAACAAAGCCCGTCAATCAAGACATTGATAAAGCGGAAGTAGAAAAGGTGTTAAACAGTTTAAAGGGTAAACAGGAGCAAATTCCTCCCATGTATTCCGCTGTAAAAGTAAACGGCAAAAAATTATACGAGTACGCAAGAGCAGGGATTGAAGTAGAACGTCCGAAACGCATGATTAATATTGAAGACATCGCACTGACGACAGAGATTAAACATAACGGAGAAACCGCAAGCTTTCGATTTACAGTGACATGCTCCAAAGGGACCTATGTAAGGACGCTGGCGGTCATGATCGGGGAAAAACTCGGATATCCGGCTCATATGTCTCATTTAATTCGCACAGCATCCGGAGATTTCTCTCTCGATGAATGCTTTACCTTTGAAGATCTGGAAGCACAGGTCCAGTCCGGAACCGTGGGAGAGCATACAGTTCCTATTGAACGTGCGCTCAATCATTTGCCGAAATGGATCATAAGTGATACATTAGCTAAGAAAGTAGAAAATGGGGCCTTGCTTGAGACGCCCGAGCAGTTTTCTGAAATGGCAAGCGAAGACCGCATAGCCGTTTTTACTGAATCCGGAAGCTGTTTGGCGATTTATTTCCCCCATCCTGCAAAAAAAGGGCTGTTAAAGCCGGCAAAAGTATTGATGCAAAAAAGCGAACAATAGAAAAAAGGTGACCGTTCTGTGAAGACGATACATATAACACATCCTCATCATTTATTCAAAGAGGAGCAGGCAAAGTCTGTGATGGCGTTAGGTTATTTTGATGGCGTTCATCTTGGGCATCAAAAGGTAATCAGCACAGCGAAGCAAATAGCCGAAGAAAAGGGTCTGGCATTAGCTGTGATGACCTTTCACCCTCATCCTTCTCATGTTTTGGGCAGGGATCAGGAGCCAAAGGATCTGATTACGCCTCTTGAAGACAAAATAAACCAAATTGAACAATTAGGCACAGAGATTCTGTACGTCGTTAAATTTAATGAAGCATTTGCTTCTCTTTCTCCTAAGCAGTTTGTGGATCAGTATATAATTGGCCTTAATGTACAACACGCAGTGGCTGGCTTTGACTTTACGTATGGCAAATATGGCAAGGGAACAATGGAAACCATGCCGCTTGATTTAGACGGAAAAGCAGAGTGCACAATGGTAGAAAAATTAACGGAGCAGGATAAAAAAATTAGCTCCTCGTATATTCGTACCGCGCTTCAAAACGGAGACGTTGAATTGGCGAGAATCTTGCTCGGACAGCCTTATTTTATAAAAGGAATTGTCATTCACGGTGATAAAAGAGGGCGGACCATCGGGTTTCCGACAGCAAATGTCGGTTTAAATAACAGCTATATCGTTCCGCCGACGGGTGTATATGCCGTAAAAGCGGAAATGAACGGCAAAGTTTACAATGGCGTTTGCAATATCGGCTATAAGCCGACGTTTTATGAAAAACGTCCGGAGCAGCCTTCAATCGAGGTCAATTTGTTTGATTTTAATCAGGAAGTATACGGAGCCGCTATAAAAATCGAATGGTATAAACGGATTCGGAGCGAGCGAAAATTCAATGGCATCAAAGAATTAACAGAGCAAATTGAGAAGGATAAGCAGGAAGCCATCCGTTATTTCAGCAATTTGCGGAAATAACATGCAACGTACACAAATTTTATTCTAAAATATTTGCATCTGGGCACGATTTTTAGTATTATAGTTTTCGTAGTCTTAAAACCATTGCTTGGCAATCCGAAGTCACCGACGGTTGCTAGGTAACTGGGGCTAAATATGATTTGGAGGTGAAACAGGATGGCAATTACTCAAGAGCGTAAAAACCAACTCATCAACGAGTTCAAAACACACGAATCTGATACTGGATCTCCAGAAGTTCAGATCGCTATCCTAACTGACTCAATTAACAACTTGAACGAGCATTTACGTACTCATAAGAAAGACCACCACTCACGTCGCGGTCTTCTTAAAATGGTAGGTAAGCGTCGTAATCTTCTTACGTATCTACGTAATAAAGACGTAACTCGTTACCGTGAGTTAATTAACAAACTAGGCTTACGTCGATAATCGTAAAAAGCGGGAGGATTCCCGCTTTTTTATCGTATTAAAGCGAAAATTCTTATAACAAATCATTGAAATCCTTTTACATACTACTTTGACATTGATATGTTCAATTCATTTCGTTCATAATAGGAGTAATTGATTATTTCACACAACGAAGAGAGGAGTTCGTAATCGTATGGGACAAGAAAAACATGTCTTTACCATAGATTGGGCCGGAAGAACGCTTACCGTTGAAACCGGCCAGCTTGCCAAACAGGCAAACGGTGCTGTGATGATCCGCTACGGTGATACCGCAGTACTTAGTACAGCAACCGCTTCAAAAGAACCAAAACCGCTTGATTTCTTCCCGCTTACTGTAAACTATGAGGAAAGATTATATGCGGTAGGGAAAATTCCGGGCGGGTTTATTAAAAGAGAAGGACGTCCAAGTGAAAAAGCGATTCTTGCCAGCCGTTTAATCGACCGTCCGATCCGTCCTTTGTTTGCAGATGGATTCCGTAATGAGGTTCAAGTCATCAGCATTGTCATGAGTGTTGACCAAGACTGCTCTTCTGAAATGGCTGCCATGTTCGGTTCATCTCTTGCTCTATCCGTATCCGATATTCCGTTTGAAGGACCGATTGCAGGGGTTACTGTCGGACGCATTGATGATCAATTTATCATTAACCCGACAGTCGATCAGCTTGAGAAAAGCGACATCAATCTTGTCGTTGCCGGCACGAAAGATGCCATTAACATGGTAGAAGCTGGAGCGGACGAAGTTCCTGAAGAAACCATGCTTGAAGCCATAATGTTCGGCCATGAAGAGATTAAACGCCTGATTGCATTCCAAGAAGAAATTGTAGCAGCAGTCGGCAAAGAGAAATCAGAAATTGTGCTTTATGAAATTGATGAAGAGCTTAGTGATAAAGTAAAAGCTTTAGCAGAAGAAGATCTGCTGAAAGCCATCCAAGTTCATGAAAAGCATGCCCGCGAAGATGCCATTAATGAAGTGAAAAACACAGTTGTGGCAAAATTCGAGGATGAAGAGCATGATGAAGACACAATCAAGCAAGTGAAGCAGATTTTATCCAAGCTGGTGAAAAATGAAGTGCGCCGCCTGATTACTGAAGAGAAAGTAAGACCGGACGGCCGTGGTGTCGATCAAATCCGCCCGCTTTCTTCTGAGGTCGGTCTCTTGCCAAGAACGCACGGGTCAGGTCTGTTTACAAGGGGACAAACACAGGCCCTCAGCGTATGTACGCTAGGTGCGCTGGGAGATGTGCAAATTCTTGACGGCTTAGGAGTTGAAGAGTCAAAACGGTTTATGCATCACTACAATTTCCCGCAATTCAGCGTTGGGGAAACAGGACCAATGCGTGGGCCGGGACGCCGTGAAATTGGGCACGGAGCACTGGGTGAGCGTGCGCTTGAGCCAGTTATTCCGTCTGAGCAAGACTTCCCTTACACTGTCCGCCTTGTATCAGAAGTGCTTGAATCAAACGGTTCTACCTCTCAAGCAAGTATTTGCGCAAGCACACTTGCAATGATGGATGCCGGTGTACCAATCAAAGCCCCTGTTGCGGGTATCGCGATGGGTCTTGTCAAATCAGGCGAACATTATACTGTTCTGACTGACATTCAAGGCATGGAAGACGCGCTTGGAGATATGGACTTTAAAGTAGCCGGAACCGAAAAAGGCGTAACAGCGCTGCAAATGGACATTAAAATTGAAGGCCTTTCAAGAGAGATCCTTGAAGAAGCGCTTCAGCAGGCGAAAAAAGGAAGAATGGAAATCCTTAATAGCATGCTTGCGACATTAAGCGAATCAAGAAAAGAGCTTTCTCAATATGCGCCTAAAATTTTAACAATGGCCATTAATCCTGATAAAATCCGCGATGTCATCGGGCCAAGCGGAAAACAAATCAATAAGATCATCGAAGAAACCGGTGTTAAAATTGATATTGAGCAGGACGGCACAATCTTTATTTCGTCAACAGATGAAAGCAGCAACCAAAAAGCGCAAAAAATCATCGAAGACCTTGTCAGAGAGGTTGTAGTCGGCCAACTTTACCTAGGTAAAGTAAAACGAATCGAAAAATTCGGAGCCTTCGTTGAAATTTTCAGCGGAAAAGACGGTTTGGTGCACATTTCAGAGCTTGCGCTTGAACGTGTAGGAAAAGTTGAAGATGTTGTGAAAATCGGAGACGAGATTCTTGTTAAGGTCACTGAAATTGATAAACAAGGACGAGTCAATTTGTCCCGTAAAGCGGTGCTCCGTGAAGAGAAAGAAAAACAACAATCTTAAATGAAAACATAAAAAGGAGCCTGGGAGACCCGGCTTCTTTATTTTGAAGCTTTTAAAAAGCAGGCGGGTTCTACCTTGTCCTTCTCTTTCATAATGTGAGGTGAGGGGGGACAGAACATGTACAAAAAATTTGTGCCGTTTGCCGTTTTTCTATTTCTTTTTTTTGTCTCATTTGAGATGATGAAAAATCCGCACACACTTGATTATATAGGGGCAATGAAAAAAGATACGGTGACTGTCACGGCGTCCAAAGACCCGTTATATGAAGAATTGCTTCAAAAAGCGCCTGAGTACGAAGTCAAGCCCCAGGATGCCAGAATCGATAAAGTGTGGAAAAGCATTCCCGGCTACAATGGATTGAAGGTCAATATTGAACAATCATATAAAAAAATGAAAAAACACGGCGAGTTTCGAGAAAACGATCTGGTATACAGCCAAGTAAAACCAAGCGTTCATCTTGAGTCTCTTCAGCCTGAGCCTATTTATAAAGGAAATCCTGAAAAGCCGATGGTGGCTTTATTAATTAATGTGGCATGGGGAAATGAGTATTTGGAAAAAATGCTCCCTATCCTGGAAAAGCACCAAGTCAAGGCTACCTTCTTTTTAGAAGGCAATTGGGTGAGAAACAATGAACAGCTCGCTAAGAAGATTGCGGAAGACGGACATGAAATCGGAAATCATTCATACAATCATCCAGATATGAGCAAACTGACTACAGGAAGAATTTCCGAGCAGCTCGACAAGACAAATGAGCAAATAGAACAAACGATCGGCGTTAAGCCGAAGTGGTTCGCTCCGCCGAGCGGAAGTTTCCGAAAAGAGGTTGTCGACATTGCAGCTGAAAAACAGATGGGAACAGTGATGTGGTCAGTTGATACAATTGATTGGCAAAAGCCGGCTCCGTCTGCACTTCAAACGAGAGTGTTAAGCAAAATACATAATGGTGCCATGATTTTAATGCATCCGACTGACTCCACGGCGGAAAGTCTTGAAGTGCTGATTACAAAGATAAAAGATAAAGGATACGCGCTTGGAACAGTCACTGAACTAATGGATGAAACAAGACTGTTGAAGTAACAGATGCAGGCAGCTTGTCTTTGAATAGGAGGAACAAATTTGATTAAACGATATACGTGTCAAAATGGTGTAAGAGTTGTGCTGGAAAATAACCCGACAGTCCGTTCTGTTGCGATCGGAGTATGGATTGGCACAGGTTCGCGGCACGAGACGCCAGAGATAAACGGGATTTCGCACTTTTTAGAGCATATGTTCTTTAAAGGGACGAGCACAAGATCTGCACGCGAAATAGCAGAATCTTTTGATCGTATTGGCGGTCAGGTCAATGCGTTTACCTCAAAGGAATATACCTGCTACTATGCTAAGGTGCTTGACGAGCATGCGAATTACGCGCTGGACGTATTAGCAGATATGTTCTTTCATTCAACGTTTGATGAAAACGAGCTGAAAAAAGAAAAAAATGTAGTATATGAAGAAATTAAAATGTACGAAGATGCGCCAGACGACATTGTGCATGATTTACTGAGCAAAGCCACTTACGGCAACCATTCTTTAGGCTACCCAATTCTAGGCACGGAAGAAACGCTTGCTTCCTTCAACGGTGACTCCCTCAGACAATACATGCATGATTATTATACGCCGGACCGAGTGGTCATTTCGGTAGCGGGCAATATATCTGACAGTTTTATCAAAGATGTAGAAAAATGGTTCGGGTCATATGAGGCGAAAGGCAAAGCAACAGGCCTTGAAACACCCGATTTCTACACGGAAAAACTGACGAGAAAAAAAGAAACAGAGCAGGCTCATTTGTGCCTTGGATTTAAGGGCCTTCAGGTTGGCCATGAACGCATTTATGATTTAATCGTCCTTAATAATGTCCTCGGAGGCAGCATGAGCAGCCGGCTGTTCCAAGATGTACGAGAAGATAAAGGTCTCGCTTATTCTGTTTACAGCTATCACAGCTCTTATGAGGACAGCGGAATGCTGACCATTTACGGAGGAACGGGTGCAAATCAGCTTCAGCAGCTGTCAGAAACAATTCAAGAAACCCTTGCCACATTAAAACGCGACGGCATTACCTCAAAAGAGCTGGAAAACAGCAAAGAGCAAATGAAGGGAAACCTGATGCTGAGCTTAGAAAGCACAAACAGCAAAATGAGCCGGAACGGGAAAAATGAACTGCTGCTCGGCAAACATAAAACTTTAGATGAGATTATCAATGAATTAAACGCCGTGAACTTAGAGCGTGTCAATGGCCTTGCCAGACAATTGTTTACTGATGATTATGCACTGGCACTCATCAGCCCTTCCGGCAATATGCCGTCTTAAAAAAATGCCTGCCCCATAACGGAGCAGGCATTTTTTTATCCCTTTGATCATACATAGTACAAGGGGGTGACAGACATGCGGCTCAGTGAATTATCAGGAAAGGAAATTGTAGACATCAAAAGAGCTGAACGGCTGGGAGTGCTTGGCCAGACCGATTTAGAAATCAATGAACAGGATGGGCAAATTACAGCACTCCTCATTCCTACAGTTAAATGGTTTGGTTTGAGAAAACACGGTCATGACATTCGTGTCCCCTGGCATCATATTCAAAAGATCGGATCAGATATGATCATATTAGACGTACCTGAGGAAATGGCTCCTCGACAAGAGTAAATGAAAAAAGCCCCTGATGACTGTGGTGCGGGCTCTAAGTAAACATCTGAAACATCGGCTTTTGGCAGCCGATGTTTTTTTATATGAAAAAAGCGCATGATTTAATTCACCGGTATTTCCTTTTGATCATAAGATGAAGGGGAGCTTAACAACTAGAGATCCAGTATATACAAAGAAGGTGAACGTTTAGTATGTTAACCGGATTGAAAATTGCAATTATCGGCGGTGACGCAAGACAGCTCGAAATTATAAGAAAGCTCACTGAACAGCAGGCTGACATCTATCTTGTCGGTTTTGACCAATTGGATCACGGTTTTACCGGAGCAGTAAAATGCAACATTGATGAAATTCCTTTTCAGCAAATAGACAGCATTATTCTTCCAGTGTCTGCAACAACAGGAGAAGGTGTCGTATCGACGGTATTTTCGAATGAAGAGGTTGTTTTAAAACAGGACCATCTCGACAAAACGCCTGGACATTGTGTCATTTTCTCAGGAATTTCTAACGCATATTTAGAAAACATTGCAGCTCAAGCAAACAGAAAACTTGTTAAGCTGTTTGAGCGGGATGACATTGCGATATACAATTCTATTCCGACAGTAGAAGGAACGATCATGCTGGCTATTCAGCACACGGATTATACGATACACGGATCTCAGGTGGTAGTTCTTGGTCTAGGACGCACCGGGATGACGATTGCCCGTACATTTGCCGCACTTGGGGCGAATGTAAAAGTGGGGGCAAGAAGCTCAGCGCATCTGGCACGCATCACTGAAATGGGGCTCGTCCCTTTTCATACCGATGAGCTGAAAGAGCATGTAAAAGATATAGATATTTGTATTAATACAATACCGAGTATGATTTTAAATCAATCGGTTCTTTCTAGCATGACACCAAAAACTTTAATATTGGATCTGGCCTCACGTCCCGGGGGAACGGATTTTAAATATGCCGAAAAACAGGGGATTAAAGCGCTTCTTGCCCCTGGCCTTCCAGGGATTGTCGCACCTAAAACAGCCGGGCAAATCCTCGCAAACGTCTTGAGCAAGCTTTTAGCTGAAATACAAGCTAAGGAGGGAAAATAAGGATGTCTTCATTACAAGGAAAAAGGATCGGGTTTGGACTGACCGGATCGCATTGCACATATGAAGCGGTTTTCCCGCAAATTGAGGCGCTGGTCAACGAAGGAGCGGAAGTTCGTCCGGTTGTCACATTTAACGTAAAATCCACAAATACCCGATTTGGAGAGGGAGCAGAGTGGGTGAAAAAAATCGAAGACCTGACTGGATATGAGGCCATTGATTCAATTGTAAAGGCAGAGCCCCTTGGGCCGAAGCTGCCCCTTGACTGTATGGTCATTGCTCCTTTAACCGGCAATTCAATGAGCAAGCTGGTAAATGCCATGACGGACAGTCCGGTGCTGATGGCGGCAAAAGCGACAATCCGAAACAATCGGCCGGTCGTTCTTGGCATCTCGACAAATGATGCTCTCGGTTTAAACGGAACAAATTTAATGAGGCTCATGTCAACAAAAAATATCTTTTTTATTCCATTCGGGCAAGACGATCCATTTAAAAAACCGAATTCAATGGTAGCCAAAATGGATCTGCTTCCGCAAACTATTGAAAAGGCACTAATGCATCAGCAGCTTCAGCCGGTTCTTGTTGAAAATTATCAGGGAAATGACTAAATTTACAGAAAATCTTTCCCAAACTAAAAAATTCGGTCATCACCCGCATATTCTATGGTAAAATAAAACGTAAAATCATAGTCAAATCAATTCAATGAGGCTGATTGGCGGAAGGAGTTTTACAGATGGGAAGAGGTTTACACGTAGCTGTTGTCGGAGCGACAGGAGCTGTAGGGCAACAAATGCTTAAAACACTTGAAGACAGAAACTTTGAAATGGATACACTTACATTGCTATCTTCAAAACGCTCTGCGGGGACAAAAGTCACGTTTAAAGGCGAAGAGCTGACAGTTCAGGAAGCTTCTCCTGAGAGCTTTGAAGGGGTAAATATTGCTTTGTTCAGCGCTGGTGGAAGCGTATCACAAGCATTGGCACCAGAAGCTGTAAAACGCGGCGCTATTGTTATAGATAATACGAGTGCGTTTCGTATGGACGAAAATACACCGCTTGTTGTGCCTGAAGTGAATGAGGCAGACTTGCATGAACACAACGGCATCATTGCCAATCCTAACTGCTCTACGATCCAAATGGTTGCGGCTCTTGAACCGATCCGCAAAGCATACGGCTTAAGCAAAGTGATCGTATCCACTTACCAGGCGGTATCAGGAGCTGGAAATGAAGCTGTAAAAGAGCTTTACAGCCAAACACAGGCGGTTTTGAACCAAGAAGAAATAGAGCCTGCGATCATGCCTGTAAAAGGTGACAAAAAACACTATCAAATCGCCTTCAACGCGATTCCGCAAATTGATAAATTCCAAGATAACGGCTATACGTTTGAGGAAATGAAAATGATAAATGAAACGAAAAAAATTATGCACATGCCAGAGCTTCAAGTAGCGGCTACATGTGTGAGACTGCCAATTCAAACTGGGCACTCAGAGTCAGTCTACATTGAGGTAGACCGTGATGACGCTACAGTTGAAGATATTAAAAATCTATTAAAAGAAGCTCCGGGCGTGACACTTCAAGATGACCCAAGCCAACAGCTTTATCCGATGCCTTCTGATGCCGTCGGCAAAAACGATGTATTTGTTGGCCGCATCCGCAAAGACTTGGACAGAGCAAACGGTTTTCATTTATGGGTTGTTTCTGATAACCTATTAAAAGGCGCGGCATGGAACTCTGTTCAAATTGCAGAAAGCCTGAAAAAACTAAACCTCGTATAATAGAGAGAATTTCCTAAAGACGAATAGAAGAGAGTAAGGCACTATCAGCCTGCTCTCTTCTGTTACGTCCGAATAATTTGGAGTGAAAACAGTGAAGATAATTGTTCAAAAGTTCGGCGGAACATCTGTAAAAGATGATAAAGGCCGCAAACTGGCTTTAGAGCATATTAAAGAAGCAATCAGTGAAGGATATAAGGTTGTCGTTGTCGTTTCAGCGATGGGCCGGAAAGGAGACCCGTACGCTACAGATTCTTTGCTTGGGCTGCTTTACGGCGATCAGTCAGCGATCTCTCCACGGGAGCAGGATTTGCTTTTATCTTGCGGAGAGACCATTTCCTCTGTCGTCTTTACAAGCATGCTGCTTGATAACGGTGTGAAAGCAGCTGCGCTGACAGGGGCTCAGGCTGGCTTTTTAACGAATGATCAGCATACCAATGCGAAAATCATTGAAATGAGACCGGAGCGTTTATTCGGTGTGCTTGCGAATCATGACGCTGTAGTCGTCGCAGGATTCCAGGGCGCAACTGAAAAAGGTGATACAACAACGATCGGCAGAGGGGGCAGCGACACGTCCGCAGCCGCACTTGGAGCAGCAGTTGACGCGGAATACATCGATATTTTTACTGATGTAGAAGGTGTGATGACTGCTGACCCTAGAGTAGTGGAAAATGCGAAACCGCTTCCTGTCGTGACTTATACAGAAATTTGCAACCTGGCGTATCAAGGGGCGAAGGTCATTCATCCGCGGGCTGTGGAAATTGCGATGCAGGCCAAGGTTCCGATCCGCGTTCGTTCGACTTATTCGAAAGATAAAGGCACATTGGTGACATCGCATCACTCTTCCAAAGTCGGAAGCGATGTTTTTGAAAGGCTGATTACGGGAATTGCCCATGTCAAAGATGTCAGCCAGTTCAAAGTGCCTGCCAAAATTGGCCAGTATAATGTCCAGACTGAAGTGTTCAAGGCGATGGCGAATGCGGGAATCAGTGTCGATTTCTTTAACATTACACCTAGTGAAATCGTATATACGGTGGCCGGGAATAAAACAGAAACAGCTCAGCGTATTTTAATGGATATGGGCTATGATCCGATGATAACCAGAAATTGCGCGAAGGTATCGGCGGTCGGAGCGGGCATTATGGGTGTTCCTGGTGTCACGTCAAAAATTGTTTCGGCTCTTTCAGAAAAAGAAATTCCGATTCTTCAGTCGGCTGACAGCCATACGACGATATGGGTGCTTGTCCATGAATCGGATATGGGACCTGCTGTAAACGCTTTGCATGAAGTGTTTGAACTTTCCAAGTAAATGTGATTGAATCATGATGAGGTGAATAAAATGAATTTCGGAAATGTGTCTACAGCGATGATTACACCCTTTGACAATAAAGGGAACGTAGACTTTCAAAAACTGTCTACACTGATTGATTACTTGTTGAAAAACGGAACGGATTCTTTAGTAGTAGCGGGAACAACTGGAGAATCTCCGACCCTTTCAACTGAAGAAAAAATTGCGCTTTTTGAATATACGGTAAAAGAAGTGAACGGCCGGGTGCCGGTTATAGCGGGTACTGGAAGCAACAACACGAAAGATTCCATCAAGCTGACAAAAAAAGCTGAGGAAGCAGGCGTAGACGCAGTCATGCTTGTTACGCCTTATTACAATAAACCTTCTCAAGAAGGAATGTACCAGCATTTTAAAGCAATTGCGGCCGAAACGTCTCTTCCGGTTATGCTTTATAATGTGCCGGGCCGTACAGTTGCTTCTCTTGCACCTGAAACGACGATCCGTTTGGCGGCAGACATTCCGAATATAGTTGCGATAAAAGAAGCAAGCGGAGACCTCGAAGCAATTACAAAAATTGTTGCAGAAACGCCGGAAGACTTTTCTGTCTATTCAGGGGATGACGCCCTGACGCTTCCTATTCTCTCAGTCGGAGGAAGAGGAGTTGTGTCAGTGGCGAGCCATATTGCAGGCTCTGATATGCAGCAAATGATCAAAAATTATACGAATGGGCAAACAGCTAATGCGGCACTGATTCATCAGAAACTGCTGCCGATTATGAAGGAACTGTTTAAAGCGCCTAATCCTGCTCCTGTCAAAACAGCGCTTCAGCTGAGAGGCCTTGATGTTGGTTCAGTGCGTCTTCCTCTCGTCCCTTTAACCGAGGATGAACGGCTTAGCTTAAGCAGCACGATCAGCGAACTGTAAGAAACATTTCATACAGTGAAACAAACGCGGTCAATCTCACATTCAGCTGAGCTTGACCGTTTCTTATACATATTGGTTTTCCCTAAACCTGCTGCTTTATCTTGTTTTCTAAATTTACTTTCAGTTATAATAGGAACAAGTGATGATGGACGGGTATGAGACTAGGAGGATATAGATTTTGAAAAAGAAAAATACAGAAAACGTTAGAATTATCGCCCTTGGCGGTGTCGGAGAAATTGGGAAGAACCTTTATGTCATCGAGATTGACTCAGACATATTTGTTGTAGATGCCGGCCTTATGCATCCAGAAAACGAAATGCTCGGTATTGATGTGGTGATTCCTGACATATCATATTTGATTGAACGGGCTGACCGCGTCAAGGCAATCTTTTTAACGCACGGGCACGATGAAAATATCGGCGGCGTTTTTTACTTATTGAACAAGCTGTCCGTCCCAGTGTACGGAACAAAACTGACGCTTGCGCTATTGAGAGAAAAATTAAAACAATACGGACATAACCGAAAAACTGATTTAAGAGAAATTCACTCCAAATCTGTCATTACATTTGAATCGACAAAAGTATCGTTCTTTAGGACGATTCACAGCATCCCTGATTCTGTAGGTGTGAGTCTTAAAACATCACTTGGATCTATTGTATGCACGGGAGACTTCAAATTTGACCAAACGCCTGCACTTAACCAAACGTGCGACATTGGCGAGATCGCCAAGATCGGAAATAGCGGCGTACTTGCCCTGCTTTCCGACAGTGCAAATGCGGAGCGCCCGGGCTATACACCTTCGGAAGCTGCTGTCAGCGGAGAAATTTCGGACGCGCTGTATAATTCAGTGAACCGGGTGATTATTGCTGTTTTCGCATCCAATATTAACCGGATCCAGCAAGTCATTCATGCAGCGGCTCAAAATGGCAGAAAAATTGCCGTTGCCGGAAAAAATCTTCAGTCTGTCCTGCAACTGGCAAGAAAGCTCGGATATATTGAAGCAGATGATGAATTGTTTATTTCTGTACAGGATGTAAAGAAATATCCGAAGCGCGAAGTGGCCATTATTACAGCAGGCAGCCAAGGTGAACCGTTAGCTGCACTGACAAGAATGGCAAACAAAGCCCACAAACAGCTGAACATTGAAGAAGGGGATACTGTTGTCATTGCGTCAACTCCAATCCCTGGGCAGGAACTCATTTATTCTAAAACAGTAGATCTTCTTGCGAGGGCCGGTGCACAAGTCATCTTTGCACAAAAGCGTGTCCATGTATCTGGCCACGGCTCACAAGAAGAGTTAAAGCTGATGATCAATCTGCTTAAACCAAAATATTTAATTCCTGTAAATGGCGAATACAGAATGCAAAAAGCCCATTCAAAAATCGCTGAAGAAATCGGCATGAAGCGCAGTGATATCTTCTTAATTGAAAAAGGAGACGTCGTTGAATTCCGCGGCCAAAACGTAAAAATCGGGGATAAAGTTCCGTATGGCAATATTTTAATTGATGGTTTGGGTGTCGGTGATATCGGCAATATCGTATTGAGAGACCGCCGTTTGCTTTCACAGGATGGGATTTTAATTGTTGTCATTACACTTGATAAACAAAAGAAACATCTTGTATCAGGACCAGAAATTATCACTCGCGGTTTTGTTTATGTAAGAGAGTCTGAAGGCCTTATCGTACAGGCTACTGAGCTTGTTCGTTCCATTGTGACAGAAGCGACTGAAACATCAAATGTTGAATGGTCAACGCTGAAGCAGGCAATGCGAGATGCTCTGAACCAATTCCTGTATGAAAAAACGAAACGTAAACCGATGATCATCCCAATTATTATGGAAGTATAATGGCTGAATAAAGACCGGAGCTGTGATATTATCCCCTCTAAGTAGACAGTGTAAAAAGCCCACTTTTC